>CALISP010000081.1 GCA_938041705.1 uncultured Cocleimonas sp.
CTAACATTTACCTCTTTAAGTATATCTTCAACATCTATTTTAGTGAATGGAGTGTGTGGTTTACGAGGGTTTTCTGAAAGAATACGCAATGCTTCAGGCTCAGGCTCGAAAGATAGCAACATGCGCCCTGATGTAGTTGAATGCATTGGAACACTAAAACCTGGGTAATCGGTTTGATAAGCTTCTCTATTATTTTGTAAAGGTATTAAATAAACAACTCTATCTTTATACCTTACGCTTAGACCTATACGTGCATCTATCTGTTGTCGTAGTTGCACTATATGAGGATAAGCAGCTCCAATCAGTGCGCTTTGGCTCAAAAAATTACTAGCTGGGAACAATGCTTTTAGCGTCAGAGAATATCGCTTTGAGTGTGCGTTTTTCTCCAAATAACCAAGTACCTCAAGTGTGTACAAATAACGTTGAGCTGCACTAGTATTCATACTCGTACGCTTCATTATTTCCGTTAAGCTGAGACTAGGCGTATTTGTATCGAATACTTCTAGGATTTCAAATACTTTTGAAACTGAGCCTACAAATAGCGAACTTTTCTTTAACTCTTCTTTAGTACCCACGCAGCTTTCCTACATTTAAGTTATAACTAGATCAAGCCAAAGCTTGACAATAACACTTCCATTAACTATCTTATTACAATAATAGTTATCGTAATACAATAACTCTTATCAATCACTTTATAAAAACACTATACAATATTAACTGGAGACAGAACATGAAACACTTTATTTACACATTTTTAATGGTTAGCCTATTTGTCGGTGCGACTGCCAATGCGGATACTTGGCCTAAACGTCCTATTAAACTAACCGTAGGCTATGGAGCCGGCGGAACAACAGATTCAACAGCAAGAGTGCTTGCCTCACTACTAGAAAAAGAGTTAGACAATAAAGTTACCGTTCTTAATAAGCCAGGTGGTGGTGGAGCAGTTGCTGCAGCACTTGCAAAATCAGCAAAAGCAGATGGTTATTCATTGTTTACTTTGACCACGGGTGCTGCTGTATTAGCACCGCATACACAAGATCTAACTTATGATACTTTGAATGATTTCACATTTATCTCGCAGTATGCCCAATGGAATTTAGGAATCGTTGTGCCTAAAGATGCTCCGTATAGCACCTTAAAAGAACTTATTACTTTTGCAAAATCAAATCCAGGAAAGATTAGTTACTCTATAGCAGGAACTGGTACACCTCAGCATTTAGCAATGGAACAACTAGGGAAAGTAGAAGGTGTTGATTGGAAAGCAGTTCCTTTTAAAGGTGGTGCAGCATCTGTAACTGCTTTATTAGGTAATCATGTTGATGTCATGGCAGGAGCAACTGAATGGTTACCTCAAGTCAAGTCTGGTGATTTTAAACTATTAGCGATTATGACTGGTAAGCGCATGGCTGATTTCCCTGAGGTACCTACTTTACTTGATCTTGGTTATGACATTGCAGCGGCTTCTATTCTTGGAATTGCAGGACCTAAAGGTATTCCAACGGAGATTGTTGGTAAATTACAAGCGGCTATAAAGAAGGCATCTAATGACCCTCAACTAAAAGACATTATTAATAAATTAGCAATGCAAATTAACTACCTCGATAGTAAGGAATTTGAAGCAAGCGTTAGTAAGCTTCATAAATCTCAAGGAGACATTATAAAAGCAGCTGGACTAGGTAAAAAGTAACCAAAAAGTCTTTTGATGCCCCAATATCAGCCAGGATATTGGGGCATTTATAATAACTAAGGAGAACTTTTATGGCACTTCAATTTTCTAAAGATCTTGTCAGTGGGCTAGTGTTAGTTGTTATATCACTCTTACTATATTTCTATTTAATACCTGGTCAAGTAGCTGACTCTCAAAGTGGAGCAATGTCACCACGTTTCTTTCCAAATTTAGGAAGTATATTGATCGGTATCGGAGGAGCTATTTTAACAGTCTCTTCATCATTAAAAGTTTTAAAAAAAGAAAAACTAAAAGAGTCGACCGAAAGTCAAAAGCTAATACGCCCTATATCATTAATTGCCAGCATGGCAGTGTTCATTTTTATATTTGAATTTGTAGGTTATCTCTTTGCTGCACCTGTTTTGATAGGTCTGTTAATGCTTGTTTTTGGGGCACGAAAACCACTCTCTATTTTAATCACTTCTGTAATAGTAACAGCCACGATTTATGTGGTGTTCACTTATGGATTAAATCTCCCTTTAGAATAAGGTTAAGGTTATGACAAATGATATTATTTCTGCGATGGGGATGTTGCTAGAGTTTCAAAATATTCTAGCTATTTTTATAGGTGTTTCTTTTGGCGTATTTATGGGAGCGGTTCCAGGTTTGACTGGCACTATGGGTATAGCACTCATAATTCCATTAACCTACAATTTCCCTCCTATTACAGCATTTTGTGTACTGCTAGGCACTTATAAAGGCTGTTTGTTTAGTGGTTGCATACCCGCAATTCTTATCAATACGCCTGGTACTCCTGCAGCTGCTGCTACCGTTCTCGATGGCTATCCTTTAGCTCAAAAAGGTCGTGGTGGTGAAGCCATGAGTATGGCTCTTTGGGCATCGGTAATTGGGGATGTTATTTCAACAATTACTCTAATTTTTGGTGCCGTATTACTTGCAAAAATGGCGACTAAATTTGGGCCTCCTGAGTTTTCAATGCTGGTTCTGTTTTCATTAACTATTGTGGCAGGTGTCTCTGGTGCTTCATTAACAAAAGGACTGATAGCTGCTGCGGTAGGTTTTATGTTCGGCACAGTTGGATTAGATCCAATGCTAGCTTCACCTCGATTTACTTTTGGTGCAGTCACGATGATGAATGGTATTTCATTAATGGCAATGCTTATTGGTTTATTTGCTGTTTCTGAATTGCTCATTCAAGCTCAAAGTAACGTAGCCAAAAGAACAAAAAGAGTGGCAATGGCTTATACCCCAACTCCTTGGAAAACTTTAAAAGAAAAACTGCCCACTATCTTTAGAGGCTCAATTATTGGGATTGTCCTTGGATCTATTCCAGGTCTTGGTGCAACCCCAGCAGCTTTTCTTTCATACAGTGAAGCTAAAAGGAAATCTAAGACAAAAGAAAGGTTTGGTAAAGGGTCTCTTGATGGAGTAGCTGCAGCTGAATCAGCTAATAATGCTACCTGTGGTGGTGCGCTGATTCCTTTAATGGCTTTGGGTGTTCCAGGAGATGTAACTACAGCAGTTTTACTAGGAGCTTTTCTAATACATGGTCTTGCACCAGGCCCAGCTCTTTTTACTGAAAATATCGAATTGGTATATGCGATATTCATTGCATTACTTATTGCCGCATTATTTTTGCCTATAGTCGGTCGTGCCGCTATTCGATTATTTTCATTAATTACTCTAATTCCTCGTTCAGTATTATATCCAATTATCGCCATACTTTGCATGATGGGAGTCTATGGTTTTAATTCTAGTACTACAGATTTATGGGTAATGTTGATATTTGGTTTGATTGGTTTTGGTATGCGTCTACTTGAATTTCCACTAGCTCCTATGATGATTGGTTTTGTACTTGAACCTATTGGTGAACAATCTGTTCGTCAAGCATTAACCATTTCATCAGGTAACTGGGGAGTATTTATATCCACTCCTATATCTGCATCATTTTTGGCACTTACTGTTCTCTCCATTGGCTTTATTAGCTTTAGGACATACAAGACTCAACAAGAGGTTAATAACACATGAGTTCACGAATTAGTAAAGATTGGATTGTTAAAAAACCTGCTGTAACTAGCAGTAAAGGAATTGTTTGTGCTCAAAGTGGTGTGGCTGCAGAGATTGGCGCAAATATACTTGATCAAGGAGGCAATGCTATTGATGCTGCTATTGCTACATCCTTTGCATTAGGTGCTGCTGAGCCCTGGATGAGTGGTATTGGTGGTGGGGGTTATATGATAATCCGCAAGGCAGGGGAAGATGAAGCAAAAGTTATCGATTTTGGAATGAAGTCTCCAATGAAACTTGATCCAAATGATTATCCGTTATCGGTTGGACAAGGTGGTGATTTATTTTCATGGCCTCGTGTAAAAGATGATGCAAATCTTAAAGGTGCAAAGTCTGTAGCAATTCCGGGACAAGTATCTGGTATGGGTTTAGCACATAGGACTTTTGGCTCATTACCTTGGGAGGAACTCGTAAACCCTGCGGTTAATTTAGCTTCGGAAGGTTTGCCGGTTGATTGGTATTGTCAGCTTATGTTGTCGGGCGCAGCGTCTGAAATAGCAGACTGTCCCATGATGCGAAAAACCTTTTTTAATGAACAAGGTTTCCCAAAATCATCTGCTTGGACAGCACTTGGAAACGTAAAGTGTGATCTTAATGGTTTAGCACGGACTTTAGATATAATTTCACGTGAGGGTTCTGATAGTTTTTATAAAGGAGATCTTGCAAATTCAATCGTCAAAGATTTACAAGAACAAGGGGGGAGACATTCGGAAGATGATTTTTCAAATTATCGTGCTCGAATTCAAGATGCTAATAAATT
>CALISP010000082.1 GCA_938041705.1 uncultured Cocleimonas sp.
GATGAGATTGGACACGTAGCTATTGGGTCTCATTGGTTTAAATATTGTTGTGAGTTAAAAAATATCGAGCCTGAGCAAACCTTTAGAGATTTGTTAATCGAATATATGGGAAGAGGGCCTAATGGTCCTTTGCATCAAGAAGCACGGTTGCAAGCTGGTTTCAGTCAAGATGAAATAGATGCATTAATTAATATGGTTTAATTTTTTATCTATAAATTTCAATAGTAATAATTCTCTTAATAAGTTTAAAAAATAACAAATTTTATGAATCTAAATGTGTATATAATTCGTTTAACTTTCATACAAAATTCACTATTTAATATTTGCATTAAAACCTTGTTTTTAATGAAGTATTGACTTTAATAATTAGCCTTTAACTCAGGAAGAGAATAATGGTTTTAAGAAAAACACAATTTGTATCATATCTAAGCACATCATTCATGCTATCTGCGTTATTACTGCTTAGTGCTTGTAGTAATCCCAATAATACTAACGGAACTGATCTAGCGGGTTCGAGTAACTCAAAAACAACTTCTGACCGTTTTGAAAACGTCAATCGTAAGATTTTTTCGTTCAATAAAGGCGTAGATAAAGTTCTATTAAAGCCAGTCGCAAAAGCTTATAAGGCGGTAACTCCAAAATTTGTAGATAAAAGTATCGGTAACTTCTTCTCTAACTTGGGTGATGTAGGTAATGTTATTAATAATACTCTACAAGGTAAATTTACTGATGCAGCTAGTGATGCTGAAAGATTTGTCTTCAACTCAACCTTGGGTTTCGCTGGGTTAGTTGATGTTGCTTCAGCTGCTGGACTAAAAAAACATGATGAAGATTTTGGACAAACCCTAGCTAAGTGGGGTGTGAAATCTGGACCTTATGTGATGTTACCATTTTTAGGTCCCTCTACCATCCGTGATGCTGCGGCAAAGGTGAGTGTTGATCGTTACACTGACCCTGCACATTATAGTGATGAAAATATTGCTTTATTTATCGTTGAGACTGTTAAGAAACGTTCTGATTTCTTTGCACAAGAAGAGGTCTTAAAAGGCCTATCAACTGACCAATATAGTGCCTTGAGAGATATTTGGTTGCAAAATCGAGAGTTTCTAATTCGTGATGGTAAAGTTGATAAAAAAGCAGGGTCTGATTTGATCGATGAACTTGAGATGTTAGATTCACTTTAAATTTTTTAATAAACATCCCCTAATAATGTAATCTCTTTCTTTTTTTTGGTGAATAGCATTTATATATGAAAATACATATTCTTGGTATTTGTGGAACCTTCATGGGTGGAATAGCCCTTCTTGCGAGAGAGTCTGGCGTAACAGTAAGTGGTTCGGACGAAAACATATATCCGCCAATGAGTACTTTGTTAGAAAAACAAGGTATTGATATTAAACAGGGGTTTGAGATAAGCCATCTAAAAGATCTTGTTGAAGAAAATGAAAACCCTGAAGCTATAAATAATACTCAAGTAGTCGTTGGTAATGTGATGACTCGTGGTAAACCAGTCGTTGAATATACGCTCAATCAAAATCTACCGTATACCTCTGGTCCACAATGGTTATACGAAAATATCCTAAGAGATAAATGGGTTTTGGCGGTTTCAGGCACTCACGGCAAAACTACGACGGCCAGTATTTTAGCTTGGATATTGGAATACGCCGGATTAAACCCTGGTTTTTTAATTGGTGGTGTACCAGAGAATTTTGGTATCTCTGCGCGTTTAGGTGAATCACCCTTTTTTGTGGTTGAAGCTGATGAGTACGATACTGCTTTTTTCGATAAACGTTCAAAGTTTGTTCATTATCACCCAACGACCTTAGTTATTAATAACCTTGAATATGATCACGCTGATATTTTTCCTGATCTTGAAGCGATCAAAACTCAGTTTCATCATTTACTACGTATCGTTCCTGAAAAAGGCTTAGTTGTTATAAATGGTGAAGAATCTAATATTCATGACGTTTTAGAGAGAGGTTGTTGGACTCCGCAAGAAGAATTCACTTCTGAAAACCTTGATGAAGCAGAAGTAACAAAACTGACCGGTGAAGAAAATACGGGTTGGAATACTCAATACCTCAATTCTGATGGAAGCGAATTTAAGGTGTTTTTTAATGGTGGACTCCAAGGCACAGTTAAATGGTCATTACTAGGTAAGCATAACGTTAGTAATGCTCTAGCTGCAATTGCAGCAGCAAGACACGCTGGAGTCCCTGTAAAACACGCAATAGATGCGCTAAGTGAATTTAAAGGAATCAAGCGCCGCATGGAATTACGCGGCAAAATAAATGACATCAGCGTTTATGATGACTTCGCACATCACCCAACTGCCATTGAGACGACTTTAAAAGGTTTAAGAGAAAATATTGGTAACCATAAAATTATTGCTGTTTTAGAGCCTCGCTCTAATACCATGCGTTTAGGTATTCATAAAGAAACACTGGCTGCATCTCTCAACGAGGCCGATCAAGTATTATTGTTTCAACCCAAAGGTTTAGATTGGAAGATGGATCATGTGCTAGATGCTCTAGCCAAAAAATCGAGCCTACATGATGATATTGACGAGTTAATTACTGCAATATGTGAAAGTGCCAAAAGTGGTGACCATGTTTTGATAATGAGTAATGGTGGTTTTGGTGGTATACATGAGAAGCTACTAACTGCGCTAGATACTCAAAATAAACAAAAGGCTCATTAAATGGTTTCTCAAGCAACGCCCACGTCAAAAAATACCTTTAATAAAAGAATTACTTTGATAATGACTGGTGCTTCAGGTGCTCAATACGGTATTAGATTGCTTGAGGAATTGGTAAAAGCAAATGCTGAAATTTCATTGTTATTATCTCGTCCCGCGCAAATTGTTATAAATACAGAAACTGACTATAAAGTGCCATCTCGTGCGTCAGAAATTGGACAGTATTTTTCTGAGTTATTCAACGCTGCACCTGAACAAATAAAAGCTTATGAGCGAGAGCAATGGATGGCGCCAATTGCTAGCGGTAGCGGTGTAGCAGATGCTACAGTTGTTTGCCCATGCACTACGGGTACATTATCTTCTATCGCTGTAGGCGCGAGCAATAATTTAATTGAACGTGCGGCCGATGTGGCTTTAAAAGAAAGAAAAAAATTAGTGTTAGTGATACGAGAAACGCCTTTTTCAGATATTCATTTAGAGAATATGCTGAAACTATCTCGAATGGGAGCCGTTATTTTACCTGCTAATCCTGGTTTTTATCATAAGCCAGAAACGTTGGATGATATTATCAATTTTATGGTTGCAAGAATTCTAGAGCACTTGGACATTAAACAAGAAATCTTACCGATGTGGGGCAGTAAAGAGTTTTAATTACGCTAAAATCTTTGATTATTTAATTTCAAAATTTACATATTGTTTGCATAAATTTCTTTATATTTTCAAATAATAAAATATGTAATATCGTCTAAAAGTAGAGGGGTGTCTTTTATCTTCTTTACTGCGAGTATTACCCTTAATAATCTCAAGCGTGGCTTGCTATTCAATGCGCTAACACTTATATTCTCGTCACATGAATTCTTAAATTCATACCATTCATTTAAACAGGAGCGCCGCGTGCCTACAATCGATATTACAGCAGATAGTTTTGAAGAAACCATAGAGAAAAATGACATTGTTATTGTCGATTTTTGGGCGGACTGGTGTGGTCCTTGTAAATCTTTTTCTCCTATTTATGATGCAGTATCAGAGAAGCATGAAGATATTGTTTTTGGTAAAATTGATACCGAAGCTGAGCAAGAATTGGCGGGACATTTCCAGATTAGATCTATTCCAACACTAATGATTTTCCGTGAGCAAGTAGTATTATTCTCACAACCTGGCATGTTAAATGCTGAGCAATTAGAAGAAATCATTAGCAAAGTTAAATCTGTCGATATGGCAGAAGTTCATGCTGAAGTTGCTAAAGAAGAAAAAGAATAAGCACGCAATAAACCTCTCTTACTTTAATTATTAGACTTAAGATATGAATCCAGACTTTCTTGATTTTGAACAGCCAATAGCTGAGCTTGAAGCTAAAATTGATGAATTACGCTACGTTAGTAGTTCTGACGTTGATGTAAATTTAGGTGATGAAGTAGAACGCTTAGAGAAAAAAGTAAGTTCTCTAACTACGTCTATTTTTTCTAAGTTGACTTCCAAACAAGTCAGTCAATTAGCGCGTCATCCAAAACGCCCCTATACTTTCGATGTTATCGATCGTATTTTTACAGATTTTCAGCAATTACATGGTGATCGTGCTTACGGTGATGATAAAGCTATCATTGGTGGAATGGCACGTTTCGAAGGTAATCCAGTAATGGTTATCGGACATCAAAAAGGTCGTGATACTAAAGAAAATATAAAACGTAATTTCGGTATGCCTCGTCCAGAAGGTTATCGTAAAGCGTTGCGTTTAATGAAACTGGCTGAGAAATTCCATCTTCCTGTACTCACGTTTGTGGATACTCCAGGCGCTTATCCAGGTATTGGAGCAGAAGAACGTGGACAGAGTGAAGCGATAGCTAGAAATTTATTTGAGATGGCAAAATTACGCACACCTATAATTACTACGATTATGGGCGAAGGTGGTTCTGGTGGAGCATTAGCAATTGCCGTTGCTGATAGAGTAATGATGTTGCAATACAGTACCTACTCAGTCATTTCACCAGAAGGTTGTGCTTCTATACTTTGGAAAGATGCGAGTAAATCAGCTGATGCTGCGGAAGCGATGGGTATCACTGCAGATAAACTCAGTAAACTTCAATTGATTGATAGAGTCATTGATGAGCCTTTAGGTGGTGCGCATAGAGATTATGATCTGATGGCAGAAAACATTCGTGAAGCATTAAAAGCGAGTTTGCGTGAACTTAAAGCGTTAAATACAAACCAGCTTCTTGATAAGCGCTATCAAAAACTAATGGACTTTGGTCAGTTTGAGTCTTGAGTTTACACCTTCGGCTATTCATAAGAAGTTAAACTCAAATTTACGCCAGTATTTATTCAATCAGTTAGACAAACAATCAGAGTCTCTGCACTCTGATATCATCCCTATTAAGAAAATTCTAGTTGCCTATAGTGGTGGCTTGGATTCTCATGTTCTATTGCACGTGCTTTCATGTATATCAAAGGATCAGCTCGACCTTAGAGCGGTCTATATCAATCATGGTTTGCAAGAACAAGCTTTGCAGTGGTCTCATCATTGCCATGAGGTTTGCAAAGAACTGAAAATTCCTTTCAAAAGCGTTAGTTTGGATCTAACTATACCTAAGGGTGAAAGTCTTGAAGAGCTTGCTAGAAATGCAAGATATGAAGTCTTATATGGGGAACTTGAAAAAAATGAAATTCTCGTTACTGCCCATCACCAAAATGATCAGGCAGAAACACTATTGTTACAGCTATTTCGTGGTGCGGGAGTATCTGGCTTAGCCGCTATGCCTAATGTTAGTAAAGTAGAAGTAAGAGGTAATTCTTATTTTCATCTTAGGCCTTTATTAAGTCAATCTAGGCAAACTTTAGAAAACTATGTAAAAGAATTTGATTTAACGCATATCGAAGATCCAACTAATAAAGATACTAGGTTTGATCGGAATTTTTTAAGGCAAGAAGTCATGCCTTTATTAAGGCAACGTTGGTTAGGAATAGATAAAGCGATTTCGCGCACTGCTTCGCTTCAAGCTGAAACTAAGTCCTTATTAGATGAGTTCGCTCAACAAGAATTACCTAATATTTTGGCGTCTGAATCAAATCATTTTGTTTTAGATAAAGATCAGTCAATGTTGCTATCTCCAATAGTTATTCCAGAGTTGTTAAAACATGGTGAAGCTAAGCAGCGTTTATTACTAAGGTATTGGATTTCACAACAAGGTTTTGATACGCCTTCAGCTAAGAAGTTGCAGCATGTTTTTTCGGATGTGATTGAATCGACAAATGATAAGCAGCCTTTGCTTAAATGGAGAGGGGCAGTGTTAAGACGTTTTCAACAACACTTGTATATCACCCCGCCATTATCTGACCACGATGTTACTCAAGTTATTACGTGGCGTACTGATAATGAATTGTATATTCCATCTCTAAATATCACACTTGATCCACATCTACTCAATTTGGCAACTCATAAAAATATTACAGTGAGATTCAGGCAAGGTGGAGAATCGATTGAAATTTCTAAACGTGGAAATATTAGTTTAAAGAATTTATTTCAAGAATTACAAGTTCCTCCGTGGATTCGCCCACGTTTACCTTTAGTTTACGAAGATGAAAAACTCCTTAAAATAGTGGGTTTGGATGAGTTTAAAAGACACCCCCACACTTTATGACTAACATTATGAAAGACTATAAATGCTCCATTTAAGTTATCATTTTATTTTTCCAGCTATATTGATTGCAATCTTCTATCGCAAACATTGGCAGCGTAGCTATCTAATTATTATGGCGACAATGTTAGTTGACCTTGATCATTTGTTAGCTAATCCCATTTATGATCCAACGCGTTGTAGTATCGGATTTCATCCTTTGCACACGACCATTCCCATTATTGCTTATTTTCTTTTATCCTTATTTCCTAAAACGCGTCTAATCGGACTGGGACTGTTAATACACATGGGATTAGATTCAATCGACTGTCAAATGACAAATGGCATTTGGTTTACACTGTAATAGCCTTATTATGTATTCTAACGGTTACATTTCTTCGGAAACGATTTTTAGTATTTATGTATAAAGGACAGCATCTCTATATAAAGAAAGCATCTGGTACCTATACTCATCATGGTATAGGAATAGGGGGTGATCGTGTAATTCACTATTCTGGTTTAGCAGATGATCTGAGTATGGTGGGTATCATTGAAGAAATATCTTTGGATGAATTCTCTCAAGGTAAGGATATCAATATAAAACCACACCTCGATCGTAAGCATACACCAGATAACGCTATCATCAGAGCCGGCCTTCGACTGGGAGAAGACCAGTACCATGTCTTGCATAATAACTGCGAACACTTTGTTGAATGGTGTATCTCTGGCGAACACCAAAGTAATCAATCAACCCGTGGCAAACTTATCTATTCGGCTGGTATTGGTGCTAGA
>CALISP010000083.1 GCA_938041705.1 uncultured Cocleimonas sp.
ATACACCTACTGCGCCTGTAGTTATCGAGAACAATGCCAAATTGCCTTTTGACATGCCAATAATGCCAGGTGCTCGTTATGTGAGTGGTAGCTTGAAGTTTTCTAAACCAACGAAGAAACGAGGTGGTGAAGCAATAGCAACTATAGCCGCACAAGGCACACCACTTGATGTTGTAAAATATTACGAAAATGCTCTTACCGAAAATGGCTTTCAAGCAAAACTAGGTCAGCACAATAGTGAATCTACAGCTAAGGTAAGTGGTATACGAGAAAATGGTGATAAATTATTGATTACTAGTATGCGACGCGGTTCAAAAGCAAAAGCAGGTGAAAGCCAAACATCTATTATTGCCACCAAACCTAAACCTCTTTAATTATGTTCTTTAAAGATAGTTAATTTTATTAAGTTTGAATTTGGCGCAATTTTTATCAAAGAGTAAAAATAGCTAATCAGAAGATATAATGTATAAAATCACCTAAAAGTAGGGGGGTGACAATTTCACTTTTCTAATGACAAAACCATTTGAATTATCCTCAATTGATGATCATTCCTTTTAAAAACGGGTCTATGATATTATTCACTGCTTGGTTTATTATTAAGGGATTATTGTGATCAATCTAATTCAGAACAGATTTGTTTTTGTTAGCAACAGATTGCTTTTCATATTTGCTGTTAGTTTGTCTTTAATGGCTTGTGGCGGTGGAGACTCTGAGCCTGAACAGGAATCTCCTGAGTTATCCATAAATGCAAACAGAGGCGGCTTTCAATCTATTAGTGGTAAAACTGTTAATTCTATAGGGGCTATTCAAGGCTCTATTAATGCAGTTGGTGGTCAAAATATTACTGCTGAGTATGCAGTAAATACTTACAAACTAGAATATGTGACTTTAGGCTCTAATAATGCGTTGATTAAAGTATCTGGTTTGATAGCGATTCCTGAAAAATCGACTCCTAGTCCTATCATCAGTTACCAACACGCAACTACGTTTACAAACGATGAAGCTCCCAGTTCATTAATGACTCCTAGCGAAAAGAGCATAGAAATTGCATTGGCATCTTTGGGTTATATTGTTTTTTCTGCTGATTATGTTGGTTTTGGTTCTTCCTTAGGGACAGATCACCCATACTTACAGAAGCTCCCGTCAGCTTATATCGTGAATGATATGCTTAAAGCAGCTAAAGAATGGATAGATTTTAATAACATAGAAACTAATGGTCAGTTGTTCATGACTGGCTATTCACAGGGCGGCTATGTGACTATGGCAGCACTACAGGAATATCAAAATAACCCACAACAAGGCCTTGAATTGATTACCGCTGTAATGGGCGCTGGTCCGTATAATTTGAGTTTAGGGTTAAACGCATTGGTTTCCGATAAACTAGGCTTTCCTCTGCCAAGAATAAGTATTTCAAGTTCTTTGGCTGGGTCAATTATTAGTATTATCGAAGCAGCATTTATCCCAGAAAATGCAGATGTAGTGTTTGAAAGAGATTTTCTTGAACGCTTTCTGACTAATGACCGCCAGGATGATGTATTTGATTGGAAACCATTAGTACCCATTAAGTTGTTTCATGGAGCCGATGATGAAACAGTGCCAATAATCAGTTCAGAAAGTACGTTAAATGCGATGCTGAATCAAGGCGCTGATGTCGAGCTAATAAGGTGTACTGAATCACCGTCTAGCCATAAAAACTGTGTATTACCTTATATTAATCTTGTAGTTGATTCGTTTGAATCATTGAGAACAGACTAATTCAAAAAACACTGGGTGAATTAAAGAGTATATTTATTAGACGATTGAAGGTTCTTTCTTTGTAGCTTTTTAACTAAGTCACGACCTACTATGGTTAAAAACCGATTGTAAATATGTGTGTTCTTTTGTTCGAGCTTATTTAAATCAGCGTGGGTCCAATAAGCAACAAGAAGCTCATTTTTTGCAAACACATCAGCAGATGCTGTTTGTTTACTTATAAAACTCATTTCGCCTATAAAGTCTCCACTTGAGATTGTGGCAATTTCATTTTTTGATACAACTACCGATGCCTTGCCGCTAAGTAATAGAAATAACTCATTGGGTATTTCACCTTCAGTCATTATTTTTTCCCCTTTTTTATAGATATGATAGGGATTTGTCATAACGATTTTTTTAAACTCTCGGGTACTTAAAGGTGTGAACGATTGCTTATATATATCCTTAATATCATCCGGTAATAACACTGTACTTTTGTTATAAATAATAAGAATTACATGATAAAAATTTATGACTAAATAGGCGATATTCCAGTTAGTCATTGAGGTCAAGCCTAATGTAAGACCAGTAATAATATATAAAACAGCAGCTATTATTAAAAAGACTCTTAACCAGAAAATATTACTAAACACATAAGCCGCTAAGCTAAACACTGCAGCTAAGCTGTATAAGTATTCTCCTGATTCAGGTGCAAAAAACGAGTCCATATCAAAGCCCAAATTGATCAATTATATTAGTACTAATAGTAGAAAACAGATGAATTAGCTTAACTATCTATAGGAATAATCAGAAATTTGATCTTACAGTACGAATTTATTCATATGGGCTATACTTTCTAAAAAATATAATTAATTTAATAGCTTGAAAATGACAACAAGAAAATTTATGGAAAGGGAGATTCCGTTTATGCTACGTTTCATCATTTGTGCTTTTATTGTTATTTTCCATTTTCCATTTACTGCATCGGCAAATAATTTAACATTTAGTCTTTCAGATAATAAACTGAAACCATTGAGTAATGCTGTGGTGTATGCAATACCACTAAATCAGCCTAAGACTAAATTAGCAACTCAGCAAGCTACTCTCATTCAAAGTAACAAAATGTTTTCGCCTTACGTATCTGTATTTCAAAAAGCCACTATAGTAACGTTTTTGAATAAAGATTCTGTAAAACATCATGTCTATTCTTTTTCAAACCCTAAGAAGTTTGAAATTAAACTGTATTCAGGTAAACCAGCAAAAACAATAACTTTTGATCGCACTGGTATGGTTACCGTAGGCTGTAATATTCATGATGATATGTTGGCCTATATTTTTGTTGTTGATACACCTTATTATGAACTTTCGAATGCTAACGGTAAGGGAGTTTTAAACGATTTACCTAATGGTCAGTATTTATTAAAGGTTCAACACCCT
>CALISP010000084.1 GCA_938041705.1 uncultured Cocleimonas sp.
AGTAGTATTGGATGCTATTGAGAAGACTGGCAAAGAAGTGAAAGCTTTAAGTCAAAGTTTGCAGAATGACTTTGAGATTAATTTTGATATTGATAACTTTGTTGCTGCAAAAGAAGCTGTATTAAAAATGAAGTTCTTTGAGCGCCTCAGTAATGAAGTAAAAACACTTACTGAAAAATTAGAAGACGATATGTTTTAGTAAGAACAGTACAAAAGTGGGGGGGTGTCTTTTTAGATGCTAAAACCACTCAAAAGATTCATTAAACCCAATAAAAAACACACACTATGGCACTTTTACAAATATCAGAACCTGGAATGTCAACGGCTCCACACGAGCATAGATTGGCGATAGGTATCGACTTGGGTACTACAAACTCCTTAGTGGCTAGTGTGCAAAGTGGTATTGCGAAGACTCTGCAAGATCAAGATGGAAATACGCTTTTACCTTCGGTTGTTCGTTATCTAGAAAATGGTGACGTTATCGTTGGGCAAGCTGCACAAGATAGCCAGTTAGATGATATTGAAAATACAATTTCATCAGCAAAACGTTTATTAGGTCGCGGAGTAGGGGATATAAAAACCCTTGCAGGAAACTTGCCGTATGAATTTGATACGAGTGATGAGTCTATCAATGTTCCACAGATCAAAACGGTTGCAGGTAATAAAACAGCCATTGAAGTTTCGGCTGAAATCTTAAAAACGCTTAAAAAGCGAGCCGAAGATAGTTTAGGTGGTGAACTTAAAGGTGCGGTTATTACTGTACCTGCGTATTTCGATGATGCTCAGCGTCAAGCGACAAAAGATGCAGCGCGTTTGGCTGATTTGAATGTTTATCGCTTACTCAATGAGCCAACAGCAGCTGCCGTAGCTTATGGTTTGGATCAACGGGACGAGCTAAATGAATCTGAAAATGAGCGTATTATTGCTGTTTATGATTTAGGTGGCGGTACTTTTGATATCTCGATTCTAAAGCTAAATAAAGGCGTTTTTGAAGTTATGGCAACGGGTGGCGATTCAGCTCTTGGTGGCGATGACTTTGATCATTTAATTGCAGAATGGATACTAGAAAAATCGGAAAGCAATTTAACCCATCATGCTTTAGTAGAAGCACGTCGCGTAAAAGAAGCACTCACTGATAACGATGAGATAATCGCATCAATTGAGACCTTAATTGATGGCGAGAAAGGTGACTGGCAAGGCTTAATCAACCGCTCAGAATTTGATGAAATGGTTGCACCATTAGTTAAAAAGACATTAATGGCTTGTCGTCGCGCATTACGTGATGCTGATTTAGAAAAAGAACAAGTACATGATGTAGTAATGGTAGGTGGATCAACTCGAATGCCAATCGTTCGAGAGAAAGTAGGGGACTTCTTTGAGAAGCCACCTCTAGTTGATATTGACCCAGATCAAGTGGTGGCCATAGGTGCATCAATCCAAGCTGACGTTCTGGCAGGTAACAAGCCTGATGAAGAAATGTTACTTCTCGATGTGATTCCATTATCACTAGGTTTAGAAACCTACGGTGGATTAGTTGAGAAAGTCGTATCAAGAAATACCACGATCCCTATTACACGTGGACAAGAATTTACTACCTTTAAAGACAACCAAACTGCAATGACAGTACATGTTTTACAAGGTGAGCGCGAAACGGTTGAAGAGAATCGTTCATTAGCTAAATTTACATTAAAAGGTATTCCGCCAATGGTAGCCGGTGCGGCGCGCATCAAAGTGACTTTTCAAGTAGATGCCGATGGATTACTTAATGTACAAGCTGAAGAACAAACTACAGGTGCAAAGTCAGGCATTGAAGTAAAGCCTTCATACGGTCTTACGGACAACCAAATTGAAGGCATGATTCGTGCATCGATGGATAACGCCAAACAAGATATGGAAGCACGCAAACTTCGCGAACAGTTAGTTGAAGCTGATAGAACGCTAGAGGCTATTGATTCGGCAATGTCTAGTGACGCAGATGAGTTGTTGAATGAAGAAGAGGTACAAACCTTGCTAACAGCTCGTTCACAGTTAATTGCAGCCAAACAATCAGCAGAAAGTGCTGAAAAAGTAAAAGCTGCAATCAAACACATGGAACATGAAGCTGACTTTTATGTTGCACGTCGTATGAATAAAAATGTGAACGAAGCAATGGCAGGTCATAGTGTTAACGAGTTCGACCAGTAACATAAATATAAAGAAACAGAATACAAACTTAGAGATTTTAGAAATGCCACAGATTATATTTTTACCTCATGAAGAGTTATGTCCAGATGGAGCTGTATTTGAAGCTGAAACAGGCATGACACTGTGTGATGCAGGATTAGCTAATCATATTGATATAGAGCACGCTTGTGAGAAATCATGTGCTTGTACGACATGTCACATCTTCGTCCGTGAAGGATTTGATTCTTTAGACGAAGCAACAGATCTAGAAGAAGATTACTTAGATAAAGCCTGGGGTGTAGATCCAGATTCGCGTTTGAGTTGTCAGGCGAAAGTCGGAACAGAAGATTTGGTTTTAGAAATGCCGAAATACACTATCAACATGGTGTCTGAAAACCATTAATTAATTGTATTTTTGTTCAA
>CALISP010000085.1 GCA_938041705.1 uncultured Cocleimonas sp.
AAAATTGGCCAGAGGGAGCGAAACATCTCGGACAGATACGCATATTAGTCGGTGCTAATACTATTATTGGATTGGTGACAATAATAATTGCTACAGCAGGAAGAAGCTGGTTCTAAATAGGAAAGAATGACACCCCCCTTCTTTATGGGAATATCTGCATAAGGCTAAGATCTGGACCAATATTCCCTTTTGGAAATCTGTCTACTACCTCTTTATCTTCTAGAGAGTCTAAAGAGGCATCTAGTTAATATATGTATTTGAGTAAGTAATTAACCAGCTTTAGGCTTGTTTGAGTGACTAGGCTTTTTACCCTTATATCCACCACCTTTAGGCTTTCCAGAAAATTTCTTTCCTCCGTTTCCACCTCCAGGTTTACCACCTTTAGAATTAGGTCTTTGTGGTACTCGATCACGAGTAATTCGTTTCCGAGGTTTTAAATCCTGTGCGAGTAGCTCAGAAGTCACACTTGCCATTGGCACAGACATACCTATGTATTGCTCAATTTCAGGTAGATAGAACGCCGTATCTTCGCAAGCAAAACTATGCGCTTCACCAGAAGCTCCTGCACGTGCAGTTCGACCTATTCTATGAACATAATCCTCTGCTATTTGTGGTAAATCGAAGTTGAATACATGCGTTACATCATCAATGTGTAAACCACGAGCGGCAACATCAGTAGCAATCAATACTTGGTGCTTACCATTACCAAATTCTTGGAGTAATTGTTGACGTTTGTTTTGACGAACATCGCCGGATATCAATACCGCTTGAATATCATTGCCACGTAAAAAATCATCAATGGTTTCTGCATTACGTTTAGTATTTACAAATACAATCGCACGTTGCGGTTCAAGTGTTTGAATCAAGCCTATCAGTAAAGGTACTTTCTCATCGTTTGATGGATAGTAAACAGATTGTGCAATTTTCTTAGTATTTACTGCTTCTGCTTTTACTTCTAATTTTTGCGGTTGATTCATATGCTCGTAAGAAAGCTCCATCACTCGGTGTGAGAGTGTTGCAGAAAACATCATACTTAAACGATTTTCAGGATTTGGTAGTCGTCTTAATAAAAAACGAATATCTTGAATGAAGCCCAAGTCCAACATACGGTCAGCCTCATCTAAAACCAAGCCTTGGCATTCGTGTAAGCTAAATACTTTCTTTTTCCAATAATCGATTATTCGACCTGGTGTACCAATCAGAACATCGGCACCCGCCTCAATCGCTTTTTGTTGTTTGTCGTAACCCGTCCCGCCGTAAGCTAAGGCAATCTTAAGCTCTGTATTTTTGCCTAGTACTTCTGCATCTTTAGCTATTTGAATGGCAAGTTCGCGCGTAGGAGCAAGAATAATGAAGCGCACTTGCGCTTGACCACGTTGTGTTAAATTTGGTTTAGGGTTCTTTATTAAATGCTGAAATGCCGCTAATAAAAAGGCTGCAGTTTTACCTGTTCCTGTTTGTGCTTGGCCTGCGATATCTTTACCCGTAAGACTAATCGGCAATGTCTTAGCTTGAATAGGTGTGCAAAATTCAAATCCTGCTTCGTCTATTGATGATTGTAATTCAGGAAGTAATGGGAGGTCCGAAAATCGAACATCGCTTAGGTGAGTTGTATCCATTTTTAGTATCTTTATTAGAGTGTTCTTGTTTTTACAAGACTATCCTAGCCACGAAATTCGCATCGCTTCTAGCACTGGTTTAGTGTCTGGCATTTTACCTCGCCAGATGGAAAATGATTCCGCTGCCTGTTCAACAAGCATCCCCAAACCATTCATAACTTTAGCAGCCCCATGATCCTCGCACCAATTTTCAAATGCAGTCGGTCTACCGCCATACATCATATCATAACAATGCACACCTGCGGCTAAACAGCTTTCAGGAATCGGAGGCATGATGCCTTGTAAACTTGCAGCTGTGCCGTTGATGATCAAATCAAATTCACCATCTATATCAGCGAAACCCCCACCCGATAATTCACATGGCATATCTGTTGATAATTGTATGGTCAGATTCTGCATATCAGCTGCCAACTCAATCGCACGTTCAGGCGTTCTATTAGCAATAAATATCTGCTTTGGCATTTGCATTAATAAGGGCTGCATAACACCACGAACTGCGCCACCTGCACCTAAAAGTAAGATACGTTTGCCTTGAATCAGGCTTTGGTGATTTTCAACCAGATCACGCACTAGTCCTATTCCATCGGTGTTGGTACCGTAAATACTGCCGTCCTCTCTAAACACTAAGGTGTTTACAGCGCCTGCTTTTTTGGCATAGTCACTTATTTCATTATTTTCTTCATTCGCTAACTCAAATGCTTCTTGTTTAAACGGAACAGTGACATTTAAACCTTTGCCATTACCTTGACGGAATGCTTCAACTGTTTCTTTGAACTCATCGATTGGAGACAACAATGTCTCATACATCAATTGCTCATCAGCTTGCTGTGCAAAAAAAGAGTGTATCTGTGGCGATTTACTATGAGCAATTGGGTTACCAATTACAGCGTATTTATCCATTTTTTCGTTTAATTCCATCTACTCGTGTTACATCCTTTTTAGACTTATGTTTACGTTTGAAAAGACACTCCCCTACTTTTGATTGTTTTTAGGTTAATTAAACCTATCAAAAGTGGGGGCGGTGTCTTTTAAAAATAGTGTTTTGTTAAAATAGTGAATTTGTTATTGTTGAAAATTACTAAGTCTATTAAGTTTCTTTTAGCCATTTAGCTGCATCTTTAGAAAAGTAAGTCAAAATACCATCCGCACCCGCGCGCTTCATTGCAATAAGAGATTCCATCACGACTTCTTTCTCATCAAGCCAACCATTTTGCGCAGCAGCTTTTATCATCGCGTATTCTCCGCTTACCTGATAGACATAAGTGGGCGCTTTAAACTCATCTTTGACTCTACGAACAATATCCAAATAAGGCATACCAGGTTTAATCATCACCATATCTGCGCCTTCTTGTAAATCTAGAGCGACTTCATATAACGCTTCATCGCTGTTTGCTGGGTCTTGCTGATAACTGTATTTGTTTCCACCACCAAGGTTTCCTGAGGAACCTACCGCATCACGAAATGGACCATAAAAGCTCGAAGCATATTTAGCAGAATATGCCAAAATACGAGTATTAATATGACCTGCTGATTCCAAAGCTGCACGAATACTTCCTATACGTCCATCCATCATGTCTGAAGGCCCAAGTACATCTGCTCCTGCATCAGCATGGGATACCGATTGTTTTACTAAAACTTCAACGGTTTCCTCGTTGACTATATAACCATCACTATTCATCAGACCGTCTTGACCATGAATAGTATAAGGGTCTAATGCCACATCAGTCATAACACCAATATTCGGCACGGCTGTTTTAATAGCACGAATCGCTCGTTGAGCTAAACCATCAGGATTATAAGCCTCTTCTGCCAATTCAGATTTATTAGAATCTCCAACCACAGGAAAAAGTGTCATCATTGGTATTCCCAAATCCGCACATTCCTGAGCTTCTTTAACCAATAAATCAATTGATAAGCGATAAACATCAGGCATTGATTCTATTGCTTCGCGTTTATTTTCGCCTTCAATAACAAACACTGGAAAAATAAAATCATTAACCGTTAAAACGTTTTCACGCATCAAACGGCGAGAAAAATCGTCTTTTCTCATACGTCTCATTCTTGCATGAGGAAATGAACTTGGAGTTATTGGCATTGGATAGTTCTCACATAAAAATAATAGCGGGCTGTTCTTTAAATAAACTATCAATTATTAAAGGTAATTTATTCCGAGGATTAAGCCATAGCTAAAGAAAATTGCAAACTTGTTACTTTCTTAAAAAATACAACTACCTAACAAAACTTACTGCATAGTTTGTGGCGCGCTGTGAGTAATCAAAGGATCATTCTCAATCGCTTCGTTTTCAGTATAGGGTGGTAATGATGAATGATGCATCATCATGCGCCAGCCATTCTCTTGTCGAATATAGATGTTTGTAGCTATCACTAGAGAAGTTTCTGTATCAAGTTGGTGATCTGCGGCAATGCGTTCCGCCACGACATGAATCGCAGTATTACCAACCTCATTACCTTCAATCGATTGATGTAATACTTCCGGATAGAAAGCAGGCTCATCAAGCGAGACTAAAATCTTATCCCAACTTTTCAATACATCAATGCGACCAATAATCGGCATCGAATTAGGATGAATACAACTGACATTATCATCTGCCATTAGAGCATGCATTAGATCAACATCCCCCATTTCAAAGGCTGAATAAAAGGCTGACTCAGCCTCTTCGGATGTTTTGAAATAGAAATTACTAGATTCATTTGTCATAGATAAAAATATAACGCAGTTGTAGCCTGCAAGCTATAAGCCATAGTGATTTATTAGGGTTTTATTTTATATAATGATGTAAATCTGATGTTATGAAGAATTGCTTAGAAATATTGAGAATGAAGTTTATACATTACCACCGCTGTTTGCTAAGAAACAGCGGCTAAGGAAGGTAATGTATAGTTTTCAGGGTAATCGTAAATCTATGATCTTTAAATCTGTGCTTTGGATATTTCTAGCTTACTTCCCAGATTGAGAAGTGGCCATTGAGAAATTTGTTAGCCCCAAACGGCCTGCTATATCCATTGCTGTAACAACTGTTTGATAGTTCGTCGCAGCATCTGCACTAATGATTAGTGGCGGTGACTTCTCTCCACGTTCATTTAATGCTTGAGACATTGCTCTAAATAACGTCTCAGGCTTGTTATTCAACACTTCACGACCATCAACAAAGTACTTTCCTTTGGCATCAATGATGATTTCCATTGGTTTCTTTAAAGGTGCCGCAGCAGCATTTTGTGTAGTAGGAAGGTTTATATTTATTTTTGCATCTTTATCGAATGTGGTGGTTACCATAAAGAATATCAGTAACAAAAACACAACATCGATCAAGGGCGTTAGATTAACGTCTACCTCGTCGCTAATGTTTTTGCGAAAATTCATGCTAACCCACCTGCAGTAGCTTTAGCTCGTGGCATTGGCGGACGTTTTGCCTTAGCAGATTCGGCTGGTCTACGAGCTGGAGCTGGCATATTCACTATTTCAAGAAGTTTAACCGCTTCTTTTTCCATATCCACTGCAAAATCATTTATCTTACCGCGAAAATAGCGATGAAAAATCAATGCAGGTACAGCAATTGAAATACCAAATGCAGTTGTTACTAAGGCCTGAGAAATACCACCCGCTAGATCAGCAGGATTACCTACTCCACCTGCTTGAAGCATTTGATTGAAAACTACAATCATACCGACTACTGTTCCTAACAATCCTAACAGCGGAGCGATAGCAGCAATTGTGCCTAAAGTAGTCATGTATTTATCCATTTTGTGGATAGCGTGACGTCCAGCTTCTTCGATGCTTTCTTTCATTAGATGACGAGGTTGTCCAACGGTCGCTAAACCTGCCGCTAAAACACTGCCAAGCAATGAACCATCACGAACCTGTTGGATATGACCCGGGGTCATTTTTCCAGAACGCGCAAGCTTCTGTGCTTTTTCAGCAAGACCTTCAGGTAATACCTTACTTTTCTTCAGATTCATGAATAAAGCTAGTATTACTGCAATTGCGACTAATGAACTTAACACTAATGGGATCATTAACCATCCACCAGCTTGAAAAAATGTATCCATGTTCTAGTTTCCCCTATGAAAATAGTTTTATCATTATTATTCTTTGCTGAAGATACAATGCTTTACCTAAACTCCAGCTTAACAAAGCCATAATCATCAATAAAAAGCTTGTAATTAACATCATTAACTTTTAACACCTGAAGTTTCATATTTTACTACTTTTTTAGCGCGGGAGTAATTAGCTAAGCATTAACAATTTACATGATAGTATTTCGTTGTAGTTTATAAAAACCTCAACTATTCATAACGACTAAAATAATAACAACTACACTTATTAAAATTAAAAAATTTAAGGAAACCTGCATGAAACATGCTTTAAAAGTTACAGGCCTATTTACCTTTCTAGCAGTAGCTTTCTTGAATGCTTTTGTTGATCTTGGTCACAAAATAATTATTCAAAACACCATTTTCAAAAACTATGATGGTCCTGAGTTAGTCGTTTTAACTTCTATTGTAAATGCCCTTATCTTACTTCCTTTTATTTTGTTGTTTACGCCTACTGGTTATATCTCTGATAAGTATGCCAAAAACAAAGTAATGCGAGCCAGTGCTTGGGTCGCTTTGAGTATCACCTTACTTATTACCCTGGGGTATTACCAAGGTTGGTTTTGGTTTTCATTCTGCATGACTTTTTTACTCGCATTACAAAGTGCGTTTTATTCTCCGGCTAAATACGGTTACGTTAAAGGCTTAGTAGGAGACAGACGTTTAGCCCAAGCAAATGGACTATTACAAGCAGCAACCACCACTGGTATTTTATTAGGTACGTTTTTCTTCTCAGTGTTATTTGAGAAAATGATTGCGGGCTTTGAAATCACAGATAAGGACTCTTTAATCGCAATGATTGCCCCATTAGGTTGGGCGCTTGTGGCCTTGACTGCTGTTGAATTAGTATTGGCTTATCGTTTGCCAGAAACAGATACTGATAACCCTAAAATGCGCTTTCATTGGGATGATTATTTCCGAGGGAAAACTCAGGCACGCAATATACGATTAGTTAGACGCCATCCTTATATATGGTTATCAATTCTAGGTCTTGCCGTTTTTTGGGCGATCTCACAAGTATTGCTAGCTACTTATCCAGCTTACGCCAAAGAATTCTTAGATTTAAATAATACTGCCGTTATCCAAGGACTGATGGCCTTTGCCGGCATTGGCGTAATGATAGGCTCAATGATAGCTGGTCGTGTTTCCCGCAATCATATCGAAACAGGTTTGGTGCCAGTAGGCGCTATCGGCATCACCATCGCATTGATCTTAATTCGCGCTTTTGATTCAGCCTTTATGCAAGCTGCTGTGTTTTTATTCTTAGGAGTCATGGGTGGCTTTGTAGTAGTACCTTTAAATGCTTTATTACAATATCACGCCAAAAGTAATCAATTAGGGCGTGTCTTAGCCACTAACAATTTAATTCAATTTAGTGTGATGTTAGTATTTTTAATCACTACTAGTGCATTAAGTTATTACAAATTCGGAAGTACAGGAATACTCTGGGGCTTAGCCTTTATTGCTTTCTTCGGTACCATCTATACCATTTTCAAAGCACCAGAATCTTTATTGCGTTTTATTGTTGCCCGAATATTTGCGGCACGCTATCGCATGAAAGTATTAGGTTTTGAAAA
>CALISP010000086.1 GCA_938041705.1 uncultured Cocleimonas sp.
CCTACAGATAGATCGAAGTAATCAAACATCGTACCGTCATTAGGTGAATCTCCGACAAAAACGACACTTTCTTGAATATTATCTTCAGTGATATTGAAGCAGTCTTTTAATAAAGTAAGACTGGTAGACAGTTTGCTATGATCGCCAAACCAACAATTAACATGGATAGAGCTAATTTTAGCAATGGCTCCACCTGCTTCCGCAAGGTCAACGATCTTTTGAGCTTCGTCTAATCCCAATGGTTCAACGTCTTCTGCAAAATCGATAGCAAGGTCTGTTAAACGAAATTCTTGGTCTGATGCAAGACTTACACCAGATATATTGTCTAATACATTTTTACTAATGCTTTTTAGTTTTTGAGCATTATTTAAAAGAGCCTCATCATCTTGGCAAAAGTATTTATGTAGTTTCTTTTCTGCTCGATCATATCGAAAATAAAAAGCACCGTTTTCTCCAACGACTGCGTCTACAGGCCACATTCTTGCAATATGATCACACCACCCTGCACTTCGGCCTGTCACAGGAATAACAAGAAAGCCAGCTAGTTTTAATGCCTCTAAAGCACAATATGCTTCACTTGTAAGCATCCCATCCGAAGTAACGGTGTCGTCAATATCAGTCAATATCGCTCTGATTTTATGATTTTTTATAGGGAGTGCAGACAATTTATTCATTAAAAATTCCAGTTAGATTATTTGTAAAATGAAGATCATAAAGGTTAATT
This sequence comes from uncultured Cocleimonas sp., assembly GCA_938041705.1. Lineage (GTDB taxonomy): Bacteria > Pseudomonadota > Gammaproteobacteria > Thiotrichales > Thiotrichaceae > Cocleimonas. Next base: position 725 of record CALISP010000086.1, read on the forward strand.
AGCTTCAATTATTCAAGAGATGAAGAAACCATTTAATTATTTATTTTGAATTCATTAAAGTGTCATATAAGTTCATTAATATACGCATCAACACCACTAAATAAATATTCAATTGAACATAATATTCCAATTTAAACAAAATATACACGCATATAATCGAATATAACAGTTGATTTATACATATATGTTCATTACTGTACATATAAATATTCATATGAACATAGGGCGCGTAGTGAAATTAACAAGCCGACAAGCAGATATAGCTGAACTACTCCGACAGGAAACCTTTATTACTGTGGGAGAGCTTTCAGAGAAATTTGAAGTTACGGGCCAAACGGTTCGTAGAGATATTAATGCACTCTGTGATTTAGGTTTAGCTAGGCGTCGCCATGGTGGAATAGTTCCTATTCAGACTACTGGAAATCTGGCTTATGATTCTCGACAAGCGCTAAACCGCATTGGAAAAATACAAATTGCGGATGGCGTAGCAAAATTAATTCCAAGTAATAGTTCACTTTCCTTAGGTATTGGTACTACCCCGGAGATTGTCATGGGAGCTTTACTGAAACATGAATCATTAAGAATTTTCACCAACAGCCTTAATATTGCTCAAATCGCTAGCGCTAATCCAAGCTTCGAAATTAACATCGCAGGTGGAAGAATTCGTAATGCTGATCATGACCTTTTAGGTTCAAGTACCGAAGAATTTTTTGGATCATATAAAACAGATTTTGGAATTTTTGGCGTTGCCGGTGTTGATTTAGACGGTGGTTTACTAGACTTTTACGAAGAGGAAGTTCGCGCACGCAATCAGATTCGTTTGAATTGCCGTGAAAGTTTTTTGGTTTTAGATCATTTGAAATTTGGTCGAGCAGCACACGTTAGAGGCGGCCATATTAGAGATATATCTAAGGTTTTCTGTGACAAACGTCCGCCAGAAAAAGTGTGTTCTTCATTAGAAGAATCTGAATCTGAATTAATTATATGTGGAAACGAAATGCATAACGAAGAGTTTATTCAATGACTAGTGTAGTTGTAAAAGATGTATGTAAAACCTGGGGTGACGTAAAAGCAGTTGAAAATGTGTCTTTTACTGTGCCTGCAGAAACTTTTACCGTGCTACTAGGGCCTTCAGGTTGCGGAAAGTCTACCCTGCTTCGAATGGTATGTGGCCTTGAAGAAGTTACTTCAGGAAGCGTCAATATTGGTGATCGGGATGTGACTGAAGTTGAGGCTTCTGATCGCGGCATATCAATGGTGTTCCAATCATATGCTTTGTTCCCACACCTTTCAGTCCGCGAAAACATTCAGTTTGGTCTTAAAGTCAGAAAAGTACCTTCAGCAGAACGTGAAAAATTAACATTGCATGCAGCAGAAATTACAGGCTTATCAGAGTTACTTGATAGAAAGCCGTCGAACTTGTCAGGCGGCCAACGCCAACGTGTTGCCTTAGCTAGAACGATTGTTTCAGAGCAATCGGTTTGTTTAATGGATGAGCCTCTCTCTAACTTAGATTCTAAATTACGCGCAGAAATGCGTGACGAAATTCGTGGGCTGCAACAACGACTTGGTCTAACTGTTTTATATGTTACGCATGATCAAATTGAAGCCATGTCGATGGCTGACCAAATTATATTATTAAGCAAAGGTAAGGTTGTTCAGAAAGGAACACCACAGGAATTATATAACACTCCTGCTAATGAATTCGTGGCTAAATTTATCGGTACTCCGCCGATGAATATTATTAATTTGAGTAGCATCGTATCGAAGCAGTTCATCAATGACTTTGTTCCTGATGGTTTAACAAATACCAATTCAATTGGAATAAGACCAGAACATATGAGCATTTCAGAGAATGGTTTACCCGTAGAAGTTTCAACCGTCGAATATCTTGGTGGAGAATCTGTCGCAAGGTTAAATCATAACGATAGTGAAATCTCAATGCGCATTAGTGGACAACACAATATTAAACGTGGAGATAAATTAATAGTGAGTTGGGATAAAGAAAACACACATTTTTTCGATAAAAATACAGAACGTATAACGACAAGTTAACAATGTATGTAATGCATACATATGCTCGCTAGAACCAGTTTTACCAATCTACAAAGTGGTAGGAAAGCCTTAACCCGAATTAAAGGTAAAGGATATATAGGGTAGATCACCAGTCTGCCTTTTAAATAAGCAAACCCCCTTAGGAGGATAAGTTATGAAATGGACTATAAAAAATAAACTATTAACAACGATTAGCGCCGTTAGTTTCTCGATGATGTCTACGCTAGCAATAGCTGAAACTGAATTAACCATGTATTACCCAGTCGCCGTTGGCGGAGCACTGACAAAAACCGTTGATAAAATGGTTGGTGGTTTCATGGAAGCAAACCCTGACATCAAAGTTAATGCTATCTATGCAGGTAACTACAATGATGCACGCGTAAAAGCACTTGCAGCAATGAAAAGTGGTGATCCAGCACAGCTTTCTGTGATGTTCTCTATCGATTTATTCGAATTACTTGAACTTGACGCAGTTGTACCTTTTGATGATGTTGTTAAAACAGA
>CALISP010000087.1 GCA_938041705.1 uncultured Cocleimonas sp.
AATTTTGACCATTTCATCGTTTAAAGCTGACATTAGAGCATCAACATCATTCAATTCATTGCGTGAAGATCGCTGTGTAAGGTCGTTGATGATACGTTGTGTAGCTTCCATCCCTACATCTGCCATTAACAAACGAGTTTCAAGTTCTTCTAATACCTCATCGTCTATTTTCTTTTTACCAAGCATTAAGGTACTCATGCCTTCGGTTAGGCTTGAGCTAGTTTTTGATAAGCCAGAGCGCAATCGTTGGAATAACCCTTCTTTTTTTACTGGTTCTTCTTGAGCAGCTATATTTTCTATTTCAACGTGGTTTTCAATGATAGGGCTATCATTCTTAGTTTCTTCAACTAACACCTCTTGGTCTGATTCTTTAGCTTCAGCAGTTGCTTGTGGTTCTACTAAAGGTTCATCATGAGTTGAATCTAAATTATTTTTAATGTTAATTTCATTTGAATCTAGTGACGTTTCTAGATTAGCATCGTCTATAGTTTCTTCGGCTGGCTTTTTTTTCTTAAATAGTCGGAACATTGTTATACTTAACTTTTTAGGTTTATGGACAAAAAAATAATGAATAGAAGTTTATCACCTGCAACACTTAGCCGTATTAGTTTTTTATTTCTCTCTTTTATCATTATTTTTATATTTTGTTCTTCAGCAAATAGTACTGAGGCTAAAGCTAAAAATAATGAAAGCGCAGTTCATGAATTTAATCTAGATAATGGTTTGAAGGTTCTCATCAAACAAGACAAGCGTGCTCCAGTTGCGGTAGTTCAAGTTTGGTACAAGGTTGGTACCAGTTACGAATATGAAGGCATTACGGGACTTTCCCATGCTTTAGAACACATGATGTTTAAGGGGACTAAAACTAGAAAGTCAGGTGAATTTGAAAAATTAGTATCAGCTATTGGTGCGCGTAACAATGCTTTCACGTCGCAAGATTACACTGCGTACTATGAAGTCTTAGCTAACGATAAAATTGAGCAAGCGATTGAAATAGAAGCAGATCGCATGCGTAACTTAGTCTTTGACCCAAAAGAGTTTGAGAAGGAAATTGAAGTTGTAAAAGAGGAACGTCGTTGGAGAACAGATGACAAACCAAGTTCACTGACTCGTGAGCAATTTAATGCTACTGCTTTTTTAAATAGCCCTTACCGAGCGCCTGTAATTGGTTGGATGGTTGATTTAGAAGGAATGACCCTAGAAGATGCAAAAGTTTGGTATAAAAAATGGTATACCCCTAATAATGCGACTTTGGTAGTCGTGGGTGATGTTGAGCCCGAAGCTATTCTTTCGATGGCTAAAAAATACTTTGGTCCTTATAAAAGCAATCCATTACCCGTTGTTAAATTGAGAACAGAGGTGAAGCAGTTAGGCCCTCGACACATCACAGTTAAACTTCCTGCGAAGCTTGCTAGTTTGCGTATGGGGTTCAAAACACCAGCAATGATAAGTGCCAAAAAAGGAAAAGTTCCTGAATGGGAACCTTATGCGCTTGAGGTGCTTGCTAACATTTTAGATGGAGGCGATAGTGCACGTTTTGCTAAAAATTTAATTCGTGGCAAGGAAGTCGCGGCTGGTGCAAACGCTGGGTATTATGGTTATGGTCGACTAGATAATTTGCTTACAATTTCCGCAACTCCAGCAGAAGGCGTTTCAACAGAAAAACTTAAAGATTTAATACTTGCCGAAATAGAAACCCTTAAAACAGAACTGGTTAGCGAAGCAGAGTTAAAACGTGTTAAAGCACAGGTTATAGCCGGTGAAGTGTTTGAGAGAGATTCAATTGAGCACATGGCTACTTTGCTGGGTTCTCTGGAAACGGTAGGTTTAGGTCATAAATATATTGATCAATATGTTCCAGGTGTTTTAGCAGTGACAGCTGTGCAAATTCAAGATGTAGCGAAAAAATATTTAATCGAAAATAGTCTAACCGTCGCGGAATTGATCCCACAGCCGCTTGGCGAAAAGCAGGAGAAAAAATAATGTCTATTTTAAATAAATTCGTTTTTAGTAATCTAGAACTTGGTTATTTATTCGTTTTCTTGAAGCCAAGGCTCACAAAGCCTTTTCAGCTTACGATTGCATCTGTACTTATTATTTTTAGTCAAATAAGTCATGCCGCGCCAAAAATTGAAAACTGGGAAACCTCATCTGGTTTACGTGTGTATTTCGTCAATGTTCCTGAATTACCTATGCTAGACCTACGTCTTTCTTTTGCCGCAGGCAGTGCCTATGACGGAGAAAAGTTGGGTGTAGCAGGTATGGTCGTTAGCATGTTAAATAAAGGTGCTGCTGGCTTAAATGCTGATCAACTGGCTGAAACTTTTGAGTCCGTTGGTGCTAACTATTCTGCTAACGCAGGAAGAGATACAGCTTCAATAAGCCTACGTACTTTAACGCTTGAAGAGCAGATGGATACAGCTTTAGCCACGTGGTTGAAAGTCATAGAAAAACCGGAGTTTCCTGACGCAGATTTTAAACGCTTGAAAAAACAAGCCTTAATTGGTTTAGAAGCGGAAAAGCAGAATCCTGGTTCAATTGCGAATAAAGCATTCTACAAAAATCTATATCCAGACCATCCCTATGGTCAGTCACAAAACGGTAACGAAGATAGTATCAATGATATGTCTACGGACGATTTGAAATCTTTCTATAAACAATATTTTGTGAATAAAAATGGCCAGATCGCTTTAGTGGGTTCAATCGACAAAAAACAGGCAATGGAAATTGCTGAAACAGTATCTAAAGCTTTGACTGGTGGTGATCGCGATAATGGTACAAAAGCGGCTGCAATTCCTGAAGTTAAACCTTTAACAGCGGCTAAGACCATACGAATTCCTTATCCATCGTCGCAAGCACATATTTTTATTGGTCAACCTGGCAATAAGCGCGGAGATAAAGACTATTTTTCTCTTTATTTAGGTAATCATGAACTGGGTGGTAGTGGATTCACGTCTCGTTTAATGAAAGAAATCCGTGTTAAACGGGGTCTTTCATATAGCGTATACAGCTATTTTATTCCGATGAAAGAAAATGGTCCTTTCATGTTGGGTCTACAAACTAAATTATCTCAAATCGACGAAGCTATTAAAGTCGCTAGTGATGTCTTAGCTACTTTTCAAAAAGAAGGACCCTCTGAAGAAAACTTAAAAGCCTCAAAAATTAATATCTCAGGTGGCTTTCCATTACGTACAGCCAGTAATAGTGATATTTTGGGTTATATTGAAATGATAGGTATGTATGACTTGCCCTTAGATTATTTGGATACCTTTACTCAAGTAGTGAATGATACTACTCGAGAGCAAGTTATCGATGCATTTCAACGCCGTGTAGACTTAGATAAACTACTAACGATCATTGTTGGTGGTGAAGGCGATGTAGCTAAAACTGAAAGTGCAGAAAGTAGTGAAAAGAAACAAAGCACCAATTAGCAGGAGTAAGGGTAACAATACTCGTGGCGCTAAAAACAAAAATACCCTCAGAATCATTGGGGGTGAATGGCGCAGTCGGAAGTTACCTTTTATTGATGCACCAGGTTTACGGCCAACCCCAGATAGAATAAGAGAAACTCTATTTAACTGGTTGCAGGGTAATATCCACAGTGCAAATTGTATCGACATGTTTGCAGGAAGTGGAGCTCTTGGTTTCGAAGCTTTATCGCGCGGGGCTAAAGATGTCATTTTTATCGAGAAAAATCCTGCATGCGTCGCTCAACTGAAAGACAACCTCATCTTACTCAATACTGAAGCAACTGTTTTGCAAAGTGATGCCTTGAATTTTCTGAATCAATTAGAAAAACCATATACAACTTTCGATATAGTTTTTTTGGATCCGCCCTATCGCCAAGGTTTAATAGAAAAATCACTGTTATATTTAACAACTGAAAATTTAATTGATAACAATAGTTTGGTGTATTTAGAGCATGAAGCAGAGGAAAACTTTG
>CALISP010000088.1 GCA_938041705.1 uncultured Cocleimonas sp.
GCCATCCAAGGGCAATGTGCACAACTTACACAAGTAGCTCCATCACCATGCGTAGGTGCAGGGATGAATTCTTTATCAGGTGCTTGTTGCTGCATTTTGTAGAAGATACCTTTGTCAGTAGCTACGATAAACTTTTTATTAGGCAATTCTCTTGCGGCTGAAATAATTTGAGTTGTCGAGCCGACAACATCTGCCATCAAGACTATTTCTTCTGGTGATTCTGGATGAACAAGAATAGCAGCATCAGGGTGTTTCTCAATTAAATCACCCAAAGATCGTGTTTTAAATTCATCATGAACAATACAAGCACCTTGCCAGCGTAACATTTCAACACCAGATACTCTCTGGATGTAATTACCTAAATGCTTATCAGGAGCCCAAAGGACTTTTTTGCCTTGTTTACCAAGCCAGGTTACTAAATCAAGTGCAATACCAGAGGTAACGACATAATCTGCTCGTGCTTTTACAGCAGCACTAGTATTGGCATAAACAACAACAGTATGGTCTGGATGCGCATCACAAAATGGGGAAAAATCTTCAATTGGACAACTTAAATCTAGAGAACACTCCGCTTCCAAAGTTGGCATTAAAACGCGTTTTTCCGGAGTCAGAATTTTTGCTGTTTCTCCCATAAAACGAACTCCAGCAACGATCAAAGTCTTCGCAGGATGTTCGTTACCAAATTTAGCCATATCCAAAGAATCAGAAACATATCCGCCAGTCTCTTCTGCCAATTCTTGCAGATCTTGATCAACATAATAATGAGCAATCAAAACAGCATCCTGTTCTTTTAACAGTTTTTTGATTTCATCTTTAACCACTTCTTTTTGTTTTTCGGTATAGTGTGGAGTCAAAGATTCTATCTGTGCCGTAACTGGAATCTTAAATTCTGGAATGCTTGGTGCTGTAATAGATGACATGTTTTATACTCAATCAATATGTCAGGACAGTATACCAAAACTGTTCAATAAACCCCAAAACAGTAATGTAAAAATATGTCAGAAAAAAAAGCTATAAATCCTCTCGTATTAGTTGATGGTTCATCATACTTATTTCGTGCTTTTTATGCTCTTCCATCATCTTTAACTAGTCCTGATGGGATGCAAACCAATGCTATTCATGGTGTATTGAATATGTTGGATAAGCTCCGTAAGGATTACGAGCCAGAGCATATGGCGGTCATTTTTGACGCTAAAGGAAAAACATTTCGTAACGATATGTATCCTGAATACAAAGCCACACGTCCACCTATGCCTGACGAGCTTCGTGATCAAATTGAGCCATTGCATGAGATTATAAAGGCACAAGGTTATCCAATGATAGTGATGCCAGGCGTTGAAGCTGATGATGTTATCGGCACGATGTCAAAACTTTATGATGGTGATGTCATTATTTCTACAGGTGATAAGGACATGGCTCAATTGGTTGATGATCAAATCAGTTTGATTAATACCATGTCGAATAGTTTTCATGACAGACAAGGCGTTATTGATAAGTATGGTGTTCCACCTGAGCGGATTCGTGACTATTTGGCCTTAATGGGCGATACCTCAGATAATATTCCTGGCGTACCAAAAGTTGGTCCAAAGACGGCAGTTAAGTGGTTAGCTGAGCATGATTCATTAGCAAATGTAATGAAAAATGCCGATAGTTTTGGAGGAAAAATTGGTGAAAACTTACGTGCGTCTTTAGAATTCTTACCTTTATCTTATGAGCTAGTCACAATTAAATGTGATCTAGAAATTGATGTTTCACCAAATTCGCTCAGTTTTAACGAAGAAAATAAGCAATTATTGGCAGAACTTTATCAAAAGTATGGTTTCCGAACCCGTTTAACAACTTTACAGTCAAATTCAGATACGCCAATTAACTTGAGTGAAGCATCAACTGGCTCAGTTACGAATGATAATGAAGAAAGCTCTATTCCTGAGATTGAAGTGATTAATGAAGTAGATTATCAAACAATCCTTACTAATGAAGACTTAGATCGTTGGGCAATTGAACTAAAACAATCAAAGCTTTTTGCCTTTGATACCGAAACAACCAGCCTTGCTTATATGGATGCAAAAGTTGTAGGTATGTCTTTTTGTATAAAAGCAGGTACAGCGGCCTATTTACCATTAGCTCATGATTATGTGGGTGCTCCAAAACAATTAAATTTTGATGCAACTTTAGAGAAATTGAAACCTATATTGGAAGATGCAACGATTCTTAAAGTAGGTCAAAATCTTAAGTATGATCGTTCTGTATTGCTAAACCATGGTATCGAACTTAAAGGCATCCGACATGACACGATGCTGGAGTCATACGTTTTAGATTCTGTATCTAATCGACATGATATGGATACTCTTTGTGAAAAGCATCTTGGACATACTAATGTAAAGTTTGACGAGGTTGCTGGTAAAGGTAAAAAGCAACTCACATTTAACCAAATTACTCTTGAGAATACTGTAATCGAAAAAGAAGGTGAAGAGTCATCAATTACTCCTGGTGCATCTTTCTATGCAGCAGAAGATGCAGATATGACTTTGCGCCTTCATAATTTCTTTTGGCCTCAATTAAAGACAAAAAGAAGCCAAGAAAAGCTCTATCGCGAAATTGAAATCCCTCTATCGAAAGTACTTTCTGATATCGAACGCACAGGAGTTTTAGTTGATGCAGAAATGTTGGGTAAACAAAGCGAAGAGTTAGCAGTTCGCATGGCTGAACTGGAAGCCGATATATATGAGACCTCAGGTGGAGAGTTTAATTTAGGCTCGCCTAAGCAGATTCAAGAAGTATTCTTCAATGAGGAAAAATTAAACCTTCCGGTGATTCGTAAAACGCCAAAAGGGCAGCCATCAACAGCAGAAGATGTATTACAAGAATTGGCAGAAGAACATGATGTGCCGCGTTGGTTGTTAGAGCACCGGGGTTTAAGCAAACTAAAATCAACTTATACTGATAAACTACCATTAGAAATAAACCCAAAAACGGGAAGAGTGCATACTTCTTATCAGCAAGCTGTAGCAGCAACGGGACGCTTGTCTTCAAATAGTCCTAATTTACAGAAT
>CALISP010000089.1 GCA_938041705.1 uncultured Cocleimonas sp.
GGATATTCCATAGGGTAAGGAGCATAGCTATAAAAATGACCGAAACCTCCTCCGAGGAATGAGGTACTACTCTCCTGCCAAAATAACCAAGATATACATTCCGTTCGATCAACTGCATTTTCTGGAAACAGAGCATCGTATTTTTCTGCTAGATAATACAAAATCGCGCATGATTCAAATACAGATTGTGCAGGTTCTTTAGTTTTATCAAGTAAAGTAGGAATTTTTGAATTAGGGTTAAGCTTTACAAAATCAGAACCAAATTGCTCTCCCTTGCCGATATCGATGATATGCAAGTCATAAGCTGCATCAGCTTTACCCATTGCCAGAAGCTCTTCTAGCATTACAGTAATCTTGATTCCATTAGGTGTACCTAGGGAATACAGTTGCAATGGCTTGCCCCCAACTGGTAGAGTTTTTTCATGAGTTGGTCCTGCAATCGGACGATTTATATTGGCCCATTTACCTCCACTTTCACTATCCCATGTCCAGACTTTCGGTGGTGTGTACTCTTGATTACTCATTGTAATACTCCCGTCATTTATGGTTTTTAATTCCATATTTTAGATAAATAGAATTCAATTACTCTTTATTATGATGCGAATGGTCAATGCAATTTGAACACCTCTACATTACATATAACCTTTCTCAGAGGTATTCTTCCTCCTGCTAATCTTCTAAACCTTACTTATAACCATCGTAAAAACGTTTGGCTAATATAGACGTAATGCAATTATTATTCTTATCGTTGGCCTGTGAGCAAATATAAGTATTTCTATTTGGGGAAGTATTAACATTAGCACAAATTTCAGTTCTATACTTTTAACCAAATAGTGCATCCCTGAAGGGCACCGTTATCATTTTTAGTCGAACATGACGATTGTAAATAAAGAGCAAAAAAATATAAGAGCATAGTATCCACATCCCAAAGTGAGCCTTTTAATTATTAATTATAAAAATAGGGTAAAAGTAGGGGGGTGTCTTTTTTTTAAACTAATCAAATCGGTAGTTATGAATATAACAACAATATGTAAATTAGGTTTAATTTCAGGCTATTTTAGGAAGCCTCGCAAGAGTTGAAGCAAAGCCTACAGCTACTGAAACACCATCGATTATAGCAACTCTATGATCTTTCGTTAATTTAGCACTTAGATCAGCCATACCAGCGCAACCAAGAACGACGGCACTAGCCTTATCTTCATCTATTGATCTAGCGATTTCATCAGATATTTTTTTCTGAGCATCACTACCTGATATTTCGAGATCAAGTACAGGAACATCGCTCGCTCTGACTTTTATACACATCGAATCTAAACCGTAATCGGCAAGATTCTTTTCAATAACTGGAATCGATATAGCAAGTGTTGTTACCACCGAAAACTTTGTTCCAAGCATCATTGCGGCATGAAATGCAGCTTCTCCTATACCGATGATAGGAATATCGCTCTGCGCTCTTAACTCTGCTAAACCAGTATCATCAAAACAAGCAATAATAACAGCATCAAAACCCTCTTCCTGCCCTTTTATAACCTCTTCAACCAAACCAGGCAAAGCTGCAATGCCGTCTTCTTCGCCTTGTATTGAAGCTGGCCCGTATGTAGGATTTCTCGCTATGACTTGCACACCCTTTGGGGCAACTGCAACAGCTGCCTCCCCAATTTTTGTCGTCATAGATTGAGTTGTATTTGGGTTGATAATAAGTATACGAATATCAGAATTACTCACTAGACTTCACCACCTAGATAAAGCCTCTTAATACGATCATCCTCAAGTAAATCTGCAGATTGACCATCAAGAGCAACCTCACCCGTTGCCATTGCATAAGCTCTATGTGATATGCGTAAAGCCATACGTGAGTTTTGCTCTACTAATAACACAGATACTTTTTCATCACGGTTAATCTCGACGATTGATCGTGCAATATCCTGAACTAGCTTAGGAGCAATTCCCAACGATGGTTCATCGAGCAATAACAATTTGGGCTTTGCCATGAGCGCCCGCCCAATAACCATCATCTGTTGCTCGCCCCCGCTCAAAGTTCCCGCGCTTTGTGAATAGCGTTCCTTAAGACGAGGAAACCTGCCAAGAACCATTTCTAGCGTTCTAGCAATATCTGCTTTGTCAGTTCGGGTAAAAGCTCCCATCAAAAGGTTATCTTTTATCGACATGTAAGGGAACACTCTTCGGCCTTCAGGCACCATGGCAATTCCATTTTTCACAATCTCATCAGGACTAGTACCATCAAGACGTTTACCTTGATAATAAATCTCACCTTTTGTTAGAGGTTGAAGACCCGTAATTGCACGTAAGATTGAAGATTTACCTGCACCATTCGCTCCAATCAAAGCAACTGTTTCACCTTCATTAATTTCCAGTGATACACCTTTTAAGGCATAAACATGGTCGTAATAAAGTTCGATATTTTCGAATCTTAAAATGGGTTCTTTCATAGTATTTCCGCCCTTTTATTACAAACCAATTTATTACAAGCCAATGGATTCATCTTCACTACCTAAATAGGCCTCTATAACCCGTTCATTTTCTTGAATTTCATCTGGCGTTCCTTGGGCAATCATTTCACCAAAATTAAGCACCACAATTCTATCCGAAATTTTCATTACGGCAGGCATGTCATGCTCTACTAATAAAACAGTAACACCACGATCACGCACGCCACTAACAAGTTCAACGGTGCGCATAGTTTCATCGTGATTCATTCCAGCAAAGGGCTCATCTAATAGCAATATTTTAGGATTTGTTGCCAAACCAATGGCGATACCGAGAGCTCTTAAATGTCCCTGAGGTAAGTTACTGGCTAATTCATCGGCTATTTCACTAAGACTCAAAAATTCTAAGATCTCATTTGCAGAATGAGCAAACTCTTTCTCATCTGCTTTAGCTGTTGGAGATCCTAGAAAAAAACCAAACAAATTAGCATTAGAACGAAGGTGATGAGCAATAATTACATTGTCACGCACCGTCATCGTTTTAAATATAGTGGTTTCTTGAAAAGTACGAACTACCCCTTTTTGGGCTACTGTATGTGGTGCAAGATTTGATATCCGTTCGCCTTCAAGCAACACTTCTCCAGAAGTCGTTCTTAAGAAAGAAGCAATCATCTTAAATAGGGTCGATTTACCAGCACCGTTTGGCCCAATAACAGAAACAATCTCCTGCTTATTTACAGTAAAAGAAATGTCGTTATTCGCCGTTAGACCACCAAATTTTTTGGTGACGTTTTTAACTTCTAATAAGGCACTCATCTTGTCACCTTCTTTTTATTTCTATTAAACAATCTAAGACTTAATAGGCCATTCGGTAGAACTAGAATAAGTGCGATGATTATTGTTGAATAAATGAGTAGCTGATATTTCCCAGTAGTAAATAACAAATCCCATCCAAAATAGATAAATAAAGTCCCTAACATCGGACCAAAAACATAACCCATACCACCTACAAAAACATTTAGCATAAAGTTAACCGAGTCTGCGACTTGAAAGCTTGTGGGATAAACAGATTGGGAAATAGAGATAAAAACAGCGCCTCCTATTCCTCCTAAAAACGATGAAATGGCATAGGCAATGATTCGCAAATTAGTGATATTTACA
>CALISP010000090.1 GCA_938041705.1 uncultured Cocleimonas sp.
ATGAAAATTCACCTTCATAAGCAAAAAGAGCCACCGGCCCACCAGTGTGTAGGAATACAACGCGCTCATCTTTATTGAATTTTCCCTTACGAACGTAATCGATTAAACCTGCCATAGCCTTTCCAGAATACACTGGATCAAGCAATAAGCCTTCGGTTTCAGCCACTAGTTTTATTGCTTCGATGGTAGAACTTGCTGGTATAGCATATCCCTCACCGACATAATCGCTGTTCGCAATGACATCATGGTCATCCAAGATCGTATCGCTATCAATTAGCTTGAGTATATCCAAGGTCAATGCACGCACTTTGGCCTCTTTCTCATCCTTTGTGGAACTGACGCACATACCGAGTACGGGCAAATTAAGATCAGTTTGTTTCAAGCCAGCTATCAGACCTGCTTGGGTGCCTGCACTTCCCGTAGCCATCACCAGATGATCAAAAGAAAGGTCCATCTCTTGCGTTTGAGCTGCGAGTTCCAGTGCACAATCGACATAGCCTAATGCACCAGTAGCATTCGATCCACCAATCGGAATGGCATATGCCCTTACGTTACTTTTTGCGTACTCTAAAACTGCATTGTCCAGCAATGCATTGAAATCTGAGTCTGCTGGTACTTCCTGTATCTCTGCACCATGTAGACGATGAAGCAACATATTGCCATTACGCAAATACAAAGAGTTTTGTGAATTCAAACCGTTTTCTAAAAGTAAGAGACACTTCATGCCGACCTTTGCTGCAGCCGCTGCTGTTTGACGGGCATGGTTTGATTGCAAAGCTCCTGCTGTTATGACAACTTCCGCACCTTGAACTTGTGCTTCAGCTATCAAAAACTCTAATTTTCGAGTCTTGTTGCCACCTGTTGCAAGTCCAGTGCAATCATCTCTTTTGACCCAAATCTCTGGGCCACCAAGTGCTTCACTCAATCGCGGTAGTGGTTCCAAAGGAGTTGGAAGATGGGCCAAACTCACACGTGCAAATTTATCTAGAATCATAGGTTTGTCTTTCGATCGAATTGATCTTCTAGGGATGGTTAACAGGCTCGCTACTCAGGATCAACTCCGATAGAGCCGTAGCGTTTTTCTGCCCACGCTGAAAAACGTAGTACCGGATAACAGTATATAAAATACATTAAAGCAATAACGAAATAGATAAACATTAAATTACCAGGCAAGCGTAAGATAGCATTTTCACCTTGTCGTGTTAATTCAGAAATACCAATCACCGATAACAATGCAGTGCTTTTAATGATGATCACATACACGCCTGACATTGGGGGTATGGATAGTTTTAGCGCTTGTGGGACAACAATATGATAAAGAGACTGGATTTTGGACATACCTACGGAACGGGCACCTTCAGATTGTCCTTTTGGTACCGCATTAATGGCTGCGGTTACAATTTCGGTGACATAACTTGAGGTATAAAGTGATAGGGAGACTATGGCAGCCGTAAAACTATCAAACTTTAAAAACTCAACATCAAATGAAGGTAACACGAAATAGATTAGATAGAGCTGTACCAAATAGGGTGTACCACGAAATATATGCAGGTATAGACCAATTATATTGGTGATTATTTTATTGTTTAAGGTACGTAAAATACCTAAGAAAAAGCCTAGTAGTGATCCAATGATTATCGCAAACATTGAAACCTTGAATGTCATCCACAGACCTGTCATCAGCAACGGTAAAAGATCAATGAATAGTTGGTACTTTTCGATTATAGAATCCATTAAATAACCTCCAGCTTAAGGTTGTTATTTATTGTGTAGTCTAGGGTGTAATTCAACTTAAGATTTAATGTGCAGTTTGCCATGCTCCACCTCCTAGTTGTTTCTGAACGATGTTTGAAAAAACCAACATCATCATATAAATGAGTAGATAACAGACGGCTGTGGTGACATAACTTTCAGTGGCTATAACGGTCTCAGAATACATACGCAAACCCGCTCCCATCAGTTCAAAAACAGCGATTATGCTAAATAAGGAAGTGTCTTTTATGAGCACTGCTGTTTGACCCAACATGGGTGGAACAACATTTGCCAGCGCCTGTGGCAGCACGATATAGAACATGTTCTGCATTTTATTCATACCTACTGACATAGCACCTTCGCTTTGGCCACGGTCAATCGAGGCTATCCCTGCTCGAATAATCTCAGCCATATAAGGTGTTGAATGAATAGTTAATGCAATGATTGCGGTTGCTTCTTCTCCAAAAAAATTACCAATTAAAAAGGGAAGCCCGTAGTAGATTAAATATATCTGTATGAGTAGTGGTGTTGAGCGAATGATCTGAATGTAAGCGGCGGCAGTTCTCCAAACAAAAGGGTTTGATGACATGCGCATTAAGGCGACGAAAATACCAAAGAAAATGGATAATACTAAGCAAATACCTGCTAATACTAAAGTAGTTAAAACTCCCTCGATAAAAACGTCAGTGTATTGCCCAACAATGCGAAAGTTAAAGTAGTTTGAGAGAAACTCCATACAGGCAAGTAATCCAGAAAGTTAAGTTTATTGAAATAGGTTGATGAAAAGGTTGTTTGAGTTCTTTGTTAAGTTAGTTATAAATGAGGCAGAAATTCAAAATATTTTTCTGCCTCATTTATATTTACAGTGTTTAACTAACTAAGCTATAAAAATCTTAGTTATGGTCAGCCTGCCAGTCAGTAGAATTCCACCAGTACTGAATCTTCTGCCCAAGACGTCCATCTAGCTCAATTAAACGCTTGTAGTTGTTTAACGCGTGAAGCAGGTGCAATGAATCTGGACGTACTGCAAAACCCAATGGCTCTTTTGTTATTTGTCCATCAAGTACCACAAGATCTTTATTTGAGCTAGTAAATGCGGCAATCGTCGCACGATCTGAAATACCCGCATCGATGCGTCCAGCGACAACCGCTTGAACGGTTTGCGCGGTACCACCTGAATACTCTTTAAGCTTGGCATTTGAAATCATTTTACGAGCAATGTCAGACCACGATGATGCTTGAGTCGCTCCAACAGAAATACCATCCTTATTGAGATCCTTCCATGAGCTAAAGCCCTTATCTGCTTTAGCGAAGGCAATTGTTTCTGAAAAGAAAACGGGTTCAGTAAAGACGATTTGCATGTGACGTTTCGCCGTTGGCGTCATGTCTGCGGCAATAACATCAGCCTTGCCAGATATTAGAGCAGGTATTAAACCTTTCCAATCGTAGTCTTGAACAACCAATTCTACACCCATGTCATCAGCCATCATTTGAGCGAGTTCAACTGCAAAACCAGTACGTTTACCGGCTTTATTTACAAAGCTCACAGGTGGACCTTGCGTCTGTACCGCAATGGTTAGTTTGCCTGTTTTAACGATCTTCTCCATGGTACTTTCGGCAAATGCTGAGGTTGATATAAATGCAGTGATAAACACTGCTAAAGCTGTTTTTAATATTGAAAACTTCATGTTACTTACTCCTTTTTGTTGTTAAAAATGTAGATGAAAGTGTTTATAAAATACTACGAACACTTTATACGAATTTATGTTCAAGACTACCTAGTCTCGCTAAAAGATCTCGGTTTTAATATGAGCTAAAGAATCTGATCTAAAAACTTAATAGCTCTTTTACTACTGGGGTTATCAAAAAACTGATCGGGTGAAGCTTCTTCAACAATCATGCCCTCATCCATAAAAATCACCCTATCTGATGCTTCTCTAGCAAATCCCATTTCATGAGTAACAACGACCATCGTCATGCCGTTTTTTGCTAAATCTAGCATTAAGGCAAGCACACCACCCACTGTTTCAGGGTCTAATGCCGAAGTAGCTTCATCAAAAAGCATAATTTTTGGATTCATAGCGAGTGAACGAGCAATGGCAATTCGCTGTTGTTGTCCACCAGAAAGTTGATTGGGATAATTATCGGCTTTATCAGGTATACCGACTTTTTCCAATAGCTCATGAGCAACTTTTTCTGCTTCGGCATTGCTACGTTTCAAGACAATACGCTGGGGTAATGTGATGTTTTGTAATGCCGTTTTATGTTGAAAAAGATTAAAGTGTTGAAACACCATGCCCACTTCAGAGCGAAGTCCATTCATGTCAGTTTTCTTTTCAGAAATATCAACACCATCGATAATAACTTTTCCGCTTTGGAAACTTTGCAGACCGTTTAGTGTTCTAAGTAAAGTACTTTTACCAGAACCACTAGGTCCA
>CALISP010000091.1 GCA_938041705.1 uncultured Cocleimonas sp.
GAGGTTTTGTTAAATATGAATACTCCTTATGCTAATGTCATCCACAATGTTAATTAATCATTAAAAAAGAATCTATGAAATACTCCGATCTGCGTGACTTTATCGCTCAACTAGAATCTCAGGGCGAGCTTAAACGCATCACCACTGAAATTGACCCTTATCTTGAAATGACAGAAATTTGTGATCGCACGTTGCGTGCTAAAGGTCCTGCTTTGTTATTTGAAAATCCAAAAGGCTTTGATACTCCAGTACTAGGAAACCTATTTGGAACACCTGAACGCGTAGCTATGGGGATGGGCGAAAGCACAGTTAGTGCACTTCGAGAAGTTGGTGTCTTATTAGCTAGTTTAAAAGAACCAACACCCCCGAAAGGTATTAAAGATGCATTGCAGTCGATTCCAAAATACAAAAAAGTTTTGGATATGGCACCGAAGAAAATTAAGAATGCATCCTGCCAAGAGTTTGTCTTAGAAGGTGATAATGTAGATCTATCTAAACTACCCATTCAAACTTCTTGGCCGGGTGATGTTGCACCTTTAATTACTTGGGGCTTAGTAATTACTAAAGGCTCTCGTAAACCACGTCAAAATTTGGGCATTTATCGTCAACAAGTCATCGGTAAAAATCGCGTCATTATGCGCTGGTTATCTCATCGTGGTGGTGCACTTGATTTTCGTGATTGGCAACAAACAAACCCAGGCGAGCCCTTTCCAATAAGCGTTGCTTTGGGTGCTGACCCAGCTACTATTTTAGGTGCAGTAACACCAGTCCCAGATACTTTATCTGAGTATGCTTTTGCAGGTTTATTGCGTGGCTCTCGAACAGTAGTAACAAAATGTATCGGCAATGATTTACAAGTACCCGCCTCTGCAGAATTTGTATTAGAAGGTTATTTATACCCAGATGATATGGCAGATGAAGGTCCATATGGTGACCATACTGGTTACTACAATGAAGTTGAAAGCTTCCCTGTATTTACCATTGAAAGAATTACGCATCGAAAAGATCCTATTTATCATAGTACTTACACTGGCCGACCACCTGATGAACCAGCCATGCTGGGAGTTGCTTTGAATGAAGTATTTGTGCCAATTCTACAAAAGCAATTTCCAGAAATTACAGATTTTTATTTACCACCAGAAGGGTGCTCTTATCGCATGGCGATAGTCAGCATGAAAAAACAATATCCTGGCCATGCTAAGAGGGTGATGATGGGTGTCTGGTCGTTCTTACGCCAGTTTATGTATACCAAATTCGTGATTGTTGTAGATGACGATATTAATACTCGCAGCTGGGATGACGTGATTTGGGCAATGACCACACGTATGGACCCAGTGCGCGACACTACTACCATTGAAAATACGCCTATCGACTATCTTGATTTTGCATCACCTGTGTCTGGTTTAGGTTCAAAAATGGGCTTCGACGCAACCAATAAATGGCGAGGAGAAACTGACCGAGAATGGGGTGAACCCATTGTAATGAGTGATGCTGTTAAACAAAGAGTTGATGATATTTGGGATGAGCTGGGCATTAATTAAACTTATGAGTTATTAAGAACAATGGTAATTCTTGTCCTATAATATTTTATTATCGAAGTTTTATTGAAAGTTATAAACAGGAGTTGTAAATATGAAGACGTTACATTTAACTTTATTAGGTTTCATTCTAGTCGGCTTAACAGCATGTGGTGGAGGTGGCAGTAACAACACTACTATTCAAGATAGTGGTTTATCTGGATTATCTGAATGTATCGCTCCTAATGCTAATCAAGCTGTCGTGTGTGGAGCAGTGCTGGCTAATGATGGAGTAACACCTCTTGTAAATGCAGAAGTTACTCTTTTAGAAAGTAATGCAAGGTTAGCTGCCAGAGGTGTTGCTAATGATGAGAAATGTCTTACTGATGGTGCTGGTGATTTTGTCTGCCTTTTACCTTCAGATATTTCGGGCTCAGTAGTATTAAACGTTTCTTTAAATGGTTTTGATGATCAAACATTTACTACAAATGTCTCTGAAGGTGAAACAACAGAAACAGGTAGCCAGACTTTATTAGGTAATACCAGTGAAAAATGGGTTGTTGTTCCAGGAGTTTTTGATGGGGTTCAGGTTTTATTATCTCAGTTAAAAGGTTGTACTCTAACAGCTCCAAATGGTGCTTCAACCAAGCCAAATGATATGAGAGGCAGTGCAGACTGCGAAAGCAAAGGTCTAATCGTTCTTGACGATGCTGCCTCAATTACTGGTTTCCTTGCCACAAATGAACTGCTGAATAGTGATTCATTGTTTATAAATTGTTCAGCTGATTACTCTACACCAGATACTGATAGTTTAATTCAGTCATTCGTAAACCAAGGAGGACACGTCTATTTTTCTGATTGGTCTGATACATGGCTAACAAAAACGTTTCCAGAAAAAATTAACTTTGCAGGAAGATCCACAAGCAGCGGTACTATCAGCGCAAACATCACAACACCTGGTTTAGCGTCTGTGCTTGGTGATGCTGTCGAAATTGTATTCGATATTGGTATTTGGACTGCAATTGAGTCTGTGGCAAGTGATGTAACAACTTTTATTGAAGCGAATATAAGCAGTGTTTCTAGCTATACAGGAGTGAGACCTATCACCGTTGGGTGGAAAGAAAACTCAAACTCAGGTTGTGTGTTTTATACGTCATACCATATTGAAGGTGCAGAAACTGCTGGTGCAGAACAAGAGCAAGCCATAAAGTACTTAGTGCAGAATATTTCATCAGTTTGCGAATAAGTTACCAAATCAGTCAGGATAGATTTAACTACCCTGACTGATTAATTTTATAAAATATCTCCCATATCAATCTTTCCTTAAGCTTCCCTTAAGCCAAAATATGTAATACTCTGTGTAAGAGTAAGAATTAATTGAATTTTTACAAAATAAAAAGAATAAATTCAACTTTGATTATTGATCTTATTTTATAAAAATAAAAAAAGATAAGTACAAAATCAAACGTTTAAAAATCTAATTGGGTATTAATATGAAATTTGAGAAACTATTTCTCATTTCGCTGGGGATTTGCGGTTCTTTCTTATTGCCATTGCAGGCAGCTGAAGAGTTAGAATCACTTGAAGCTATATGGAATTCTGAGGCATTACAAAGTAATGTTGTGACCAACAGTAAAACTAACGTTAATAATGCTCAACGTCAAAAAGTCATTGTGGCTAGACAAAAAATTAAGCGCGAAGCCCTGTTAAAACAGCGTTCTCAACAAATTCAACAGCAAACCCAAAAACAGGCAAATACTCGTAATATTGCAAACAACTCTGCAACAACTAATTTAGCTCAACAAGCTGCAAAAAAAATAGCTGATGAAAAATTAGCCAAACAGCGCATTATCTGGAAAGCAAAATGGGAAGCGCAACAGAGAGCAAAAAAACAAACAATTGCTAATGCCAGCAATCAAAATCAAGCTAATACTATTGCGGCTATCATACAAAAACCTCAAGCAAATAAAGCTCCTTCTAACACTAAAAATAAACATTCTGACATTACTGCTGCTGAATTAGCATTAGCGAATCCAAAATCAGTATGGAATAAAAATAAACAAGTAACCCCAAAACCATTAACTAGAGCTCAATATCAATGGCGTTGGAAACAAGAGCAACTGAAAAAGCAACAACTTGCGAATGCAAATATAAAATCACAAACACCTACATTCACAAATAAAAATATACAGAAATACGCCAGTAAATCAGTAGCAGCTAATAAATCAATACTACCTAAACAGTCTCATGCTACTTTTAGACAAAATAAACAAAAAGCGATTCTAAGTGCTTTACCGCTAGCAGTTAGAAGTAAGCTAAATGCAGCAAAGCTTAATGCTTATGGCATGAGCGCTTATGTAAAAGCTGTAAATTCACCTAGACCTCTATTAGGTCATCAAGAGCAAACTTCTCGTGTTCCAGCATCAGTAATGAAACTCATTACTTCATACGCAGCATTAGGAACTTTGGGGCCAAACTATCGATGGCCATTGGATGTACTTACAAATGGAGTGGTTCGCAACGGTACTTTACAAGGTGACCTTATTGTAAAAGGTTATGGTTCTCCTGAGTTTAACAAAGCCGAATTACGCAAAGTACTCCAAGGTATAAAGCGCAAAGGTATTCGTAATGTCAGTGGCCGAGTACTCTTTGACAATAGTTATTTCAATGTAGGCAAACAACCTTCATTTGATGGTAAATCACAATCTGCTTACAATGCTCAACCTGATGCTTTGTTATATAACGAGAGAATTAGTAGTTTTCAGGTACGTGCTAGAGGCAAAAAGGTACATGTTTCTACAAGTACACCAACGCATAACTTAAAAATTGTTAATCGTATGAAAAAAACCCGACGTGGTTGTCGTCCACGTATTGGAGTTTCTAATAAAGGCGCTCAGACAGTAGTTACATTTAGTGGTCGATTCTCTAGCCGCTGCGGAACACGCTCATATAGTCGCGTCATAAGTCGCCCTGCAGAAATGATATATGGTGCAATGAGATCAATGTGGAAGCGTGATGTGGGTGGTCAATTAAATACTCATTTTGCGATAGGACGAACACCTACAAATGCTAAACCGTTATTAAGAACTTATTCACGTACTTTGGCTCAAATTTTGCCAACTATCGATAAAGACAGTAATAATGTTATGGCGCGTCAAGTAATGTTAACCATCGGAGCAAGAGTTAAAGGCCAAGGCACACAACGCGCAGGCGCTAATGCAATTGGTGATTGGCTAGTATCGAGAGGCTTGAACTTCCCAGAATTACGTATTGAGAATGGCTCTGGTTTAAGCCGTCATGCTCGAATTAGCGCACGCCATGTGGGTGATTTATTAGACGATGCATATCAAAGCCCCTATCGTAATATTTTAATGCAATCTCTAGCTGTTGCTGGTGTAGATGGAACAATGAAACGCCGCTTAAAAGGCTCACGAGTGCGTGGCAGAGGTTTCTTTAAAACAGGAACTTTACGTGATGTAAGAAGCATTGCCGGCTATGTTAAAGCTGCAGATGGAAAAACATATGTGATGGCAATTTTACACAACGATCCACGTGCTAGAAGTCGGGGATTAGCGGCGCATGATAAATTAATTGAGTGGGTCTATTCTGGTGGTCGTCAAGAACTTGCAATGAAGTAAGCTAATAAAATGATCAGAGCTTCTGATTATAGTCATCTTCAATTAAATATTACTCAAAAGTAGGGGGGTGTCTTTTTTAAACACGCTACCCACTTTTTGATTGATCTTATCTATATGCTCAGAAGACCAATTAGCTTATTCTGTTTAGTTTCTTGAATATTGTACTAAGCTTTAAATTTACCCTTATTTAGTCTGTCCACTTCCATAGTTTCAATCTCTCTGGCTCCAGAGACAACAATTTCTGGGTTTGGCACGTAATCTAATTCTTGGTTTTTACTTTCATAAGGAACACTGTTCAAAATCACTTTTAACACATTCAAACGCGCCGCATGCTTATCGTTAGATCTAATAATCGTCCATGGAGCAGCAGACGTGTGAGAACGCCTAAGCATTTCATACTTAGCATTTGTAAACTCATCCCAATGATCTTGTGCCTGAACATCAACTTCAGATAATTTCCATTGTCGAAGAGGGTCTGTTTTTCTGCGTTCAAAACGCTTAGCTTGTTCACCTTTGGTAACACTAAAATAAAACTTTATTAGAATTGTTCCTTGTCTCACTAAATCTTTTTCAAACCCCACTACACCTTTCATAAAGTTCTTATGTTCTTCTGGGGTGCAAAAGCCTAAAACAGGCTCTACCATAGCGCGGTTATACCAACTTCGGTCAAACAATACCATTTCGCCACCATGAGGGAAACGAGTGATATAACGTTGAAAATACCATTGTGAGCGTTGTTCAGTGGTTGGTTTTCCTAAAGCAACATTACGATAGCGTTTCTCATTCATGTAGCGTGTTACACGCCTAATGGTTCCACCCTTACCAGATGCATCACGTCCTTCAAACAAAATAATCATTCGTTTATTGGTATCTTCGAGGTAGTTTTGCAAACCAATAAGTTCTGCCTGATATGGCTTTAATATCTGTTCCTTATGATAACGTTTTTGTGC
>CALISP010000092.1 GCA_938041705.1 uncultured Cocleimonas sp.
ATTTGCCTTTGAAGAATTTAGTGTACTCGATACCGTCATTATGGGTGATAAAAAACTTTGGGCAATTAAAGAAGAAAGAGATCGTATTTACTCTTTACCAGAAATGACTGAAGAAGATGGTATTAAAGTAGCTGACTTAGAGATTGAATTTGGTGAAATGGACGGCTATACCGCAGAATCCCGTGCGGGTGAGTTATTACTTGGATTAGAAATATCTGAAGATCAACATTGGGGTTCAATGAGTGCTATTGCACCAGGCTGGAAACTTCGTGTTTTGCTAGCACAAGCTTTATTTGCTGATCCAGACTTATTGTTGCTTGATGAGCCTACAAATAACCTTGATATTAATACTATTCGCTGGTTGGAAAAACTCCTAAATAATCGTAAAAGCACCATAGTTATTATTTCTCATGATCGTCATTTTTTGAACAGTGTTTGTACCAATATGGCTGACTTAGATTATGGTGAATTACGCATGTTCCCAGGTAACTATGATGAGTACATGACAGCAGCTACTCAGGCACGTGAACAGTTGCAAAATGAAAACGCTAAAAAGAAAGTTAAGATTGCTGAACTACAACAGTTTGTAAGTCGTTTCTCGGCAAATGCATCAAAAGCAAAACAAGCTACATCTAGACAAAAACAACTGGATAAAATCGAATTGGCACATATCAAGCCATCTAGTCGTGTAAATCCTTATATCGTTTTTGAACAAGAAAAGAAATTATTTAAAAATATACTGGAAGTAAAGGGTCTAAGTAAAAGCTATGACGAGCCATTATTTCGCGATATAGATTTAATGGTAGAGGTAGGTGAACGTATAGCAATTATTGGTCCAAATGGTATTGGAAAATCTACTTTGTTACGATGTCTAGCTAATGATGTAAAGCCAGACAGTGGTATGGTTAAGTGGTCAGAAAACGCCACCTTAGGTGTTTATGCACAGGACCATGCCTACGAATTCGAAAATGGTGAGTCACTGTATGATTGGATGAACCTTTGGCGAAAAGAAGAAGATGATGAACAGTCAATACGTTCAGTCTTAGGAAGATTATTATTTTCAAAACATGCCAGTGAAAAGTCTGTAAAAGTTATTTCAGGTGGTGAGCAAGGCCGGATGATATTCGGTAAGCTTATGATGAAGAAAGATAATGTGCTATTAATGGATGAGCCTACTAATCACTTAGATATGGAATCAATAGAGTCTTTAAACTTGGCTTTAGATAACTATCCTGGAACATTGTTTTTTGTAAGTCATGACCGTGAATTTGTAAACTCATTGGCAACACGAATTATTGAAATGACACCTACAGGCATAAATCAATACTCAGGTACTTATGATGAGTATCTAGCTAGTCAAAGCATTGATTCTTAATAGAATTACATAATGGCTAGTTTACTTTTAACCCATCATTGATTTACATGGTTAAAATCAATGTTGGGTTAAAATCAATGTTGGGTTAAAAGTGGCGGGGTGACTTTCTAATTTAGTTTAATCCAATTAAGCGTGTGTTGAGGAGTTAATGACCCCTGTACTTATTAGATACAATAGTATCACTCCAAAAATGATTCGATATATTCCGAAGCCTACAAAAGTGAATTTTTCTAAGAATCGAATCAATAACTTCATCGTAAAATAAGCCACTATAAATGAAACTATAAAACCTACAATTAGTGTTATTAAGTTCTCACCTACAAATTCTTTATAGTTCTTAAGTAGATCTAAACCACTTGCAGCTGCAAGTACCGGAAGTGCTAATAAGAATGAAAATTCAGCACTCGCTTTACGATTTAAACCCACTAACAAAGCCCCCACTATTGTAGAGCCTGCACGACTAGTGCCAGGAATAACAGCGAATATCTGGGCAATGCCTATCCATGCTGCTTGTTTGTAACTGATATCTTCAACTTCCAATGTTCTTGGGGTCGCATTTTTTTGGAAATATTCAATAATCAAAAATATAACACCACCAATTATGAACATAATCGCTACGACTTTAACAGAGAAAAGAGCCTTGATTTGACTACTAAATAGTAAACCCACAATGGCTATTGGTATAAAGGCGATAGTAATTTTTACCCAAAGATCAAAATGCTTAAGGGAAAATTTATCTTTGTAATTGGCAATCACTGCAAGAATTGCAGATAGTTGAATAATGACATGAAACGCATTAGTTGCTTTGGTTTGGTCTAAACCCATAGCATCGCTGGCTACAATTAAATGTCCAGTTGACGAGATTGGTAAAAATTCAGTTATGCCCTCGATGATTCCAAGGATAACGGCATGAATGATGTCCATTCAAAATCCCACTCTTAAAACAATAAGCGTGGGATTGTACACGAATTTAATTAAGTGTAATTGTTGAATAGTATTCAGTATATAGATTTAAGATAATGTCGGTGAAGCAACAAGTAATGCTTTGCCCTCAGGTGTATCGGTATACTTTTCGAAATTATCGATAAATAGTTTAGCTAAGTCTTTAGCTTTTCCTGTCCAATCATCCGAATCACTATAAGTGTTACGAGGATCAAGAATAGCAGTTTCAACATTAGGAAGTTCTAATGGCACTTTAAGATCAAAGTGAGGCACTTGCTTAGTTTCTTGATCTTCAATAGATCCATCTAAGATTGCATCAATAATGGCACGAGTGTCTTTAATAGAAATACGTTTGCCAGTGCCATTCCATCCAGTATTCACTAGGTATGCTTTTGCTCCAGAATCTTCCATACGTTTCACTAAAGTAGCTGCATACTTGCTAGGGTGCAGAGACAAGAAGGCAGCTCCAAAACATGCTGAAAAAGCAGGAGTGGGTTCAGTGATACCTCGCTCAGTACCTGCTAATTTAGCCGTGAAGCCTGACAGGAAGTGATACTGGGTTTGTTCTGGTGTCAAAATTGAAACCGGTGGAAGTACACCAAAAGCATCAGCAGATAAAAAGATTACTTTAGTTGCTGCATTACCTTTTGAAATTGGGGTAACGATATTTTCAATATGTTCTATTGGGTATGAAACACGCGTGTTTTCAGTCTTGGAATTGTCATCAAAGTCGATACTGTTATCTTCTCGGATAGTTACGTTTTCGAGAAGAGCATCACGACGAATTGCCTGATAAATTTCTGGCTCATGATCTGGGTTTAAACTAATTGTTTTAGCGTAACAACCACCTTCAAAGTTGAAGATACCATCATCGTCCCAACCATGTTCATCATCGCCAATTAAAGCACGCTCAGAATCGGTTGAAAGAGTGGTTTTGCCGGTGCCAGAAAGACCAAAGAAAATTGCTGAGTCGCCATCTTTACCTACATTTGCAGAGCAGTGCATTGAAGCAATGCCCTTGAGAGGCAAAAGATAGTTCATGATAGAGAACAGACCTTTTTTCATTTCGCCTCCATACCAAGTGCCGCCAATTAATTGGATTTTCTTGGTAAGGTTAAATGCTACAAAATTTTCTGAGTTTAAGCTTTGTTGTTCCCATTGCGGATTTGTCACACTGGCACCATTCATAACAACAAAATCAGGCTCGAATGTTTCCATTTCAGCTTCAGTAGGGCGAATAAACATGTTCTTAACAAAGTGAGCTTGCCAAGCAACCATGCAAATAAAGCGGACGCTTAAGCGCGTACTCTCATTAGCTCCACAATAGGCATCTACTACAAATAAACGTTTTCCAGATAGCTCTTCAGTCACAAGACCTTCAAAATGCTCCCAAAGTTCAGGGGTAATCGGATTATTGTCATTTTTACCTTGATCCGACCACCAGAAATTATCACGTGTAACATCATCACGAACTATGTACTTATCTTTAGGTGAGCGACCTGTAAAAATTCCTGTATCAACCGCTACTGCGCCAGTATCAGTAACGATACCTTTTTCATAGCCAGTTAAGTCATCTCGTGTCTCTTCTATGAATAAGGTTTCATAAGATGGGTTATGTAATATTTCAGATACGTTATGTATTCCGTATTGAGTGATATCCAAACTTTTCATAGAGTCTTCCGAGTGCGAAAAAGGGCACAGTTTATGGATTGAACAAGTGGTGTCAACCCGTATTAAAATGTTAAAGATTGATTATAACGAAATTTTGATAATAGGTAGTAATGTAGGGTAAATATGATTTATGTTTATACAAGCAAAATAAATAAATGTTAATTTGTGCGTTCCCTGCTGGAATCGAACCAGCAACTAAGACTTAGGAGGTCCTTGTTATATCCATTTAACTAAGGGAACATAAAATTAATCGTAGATTATGATAACTCTTTAATCGATAAAAGCATTATAAATTAATATAAAGTGCATAAAAGTAAGGGGGTGTCCTATTAATCTTAATTTTAATCATTCAATAGACTTTTAAGCGAGTACAGCTGTTCTAATGCTTGCTTAGGGCTTAGGTTATCAGGATCAAGATCGATTACGGCTTGTTTAATTTCTTCTGCATTTTTATCAATAACTATTTCTTCTTCAGCAAAACCTAAATTGAGTGACAAAGTTTGTCCTTGTTGTGCCGCTTCCCTGGCATCTTGTTCTAGTTGATGTAACTTTTTACGAGCTTGTGCGATAACATTTTTAGGTACGCCGGCTAATTGTGCTACTTGAAGTCCATAACTTTGATTTGCAGGGCCTTCTTTGACGCTATGTAAAAATACGATGCGATCCCCATGTTCAACAGCGTTAATATGTACATTTGCAATTGTACTGATTTTTTCAGGTAGTGATGTTAGTTCAAAATAATGAGTGGCAAATAAAGTGAATGCTTGTTTTTGTTTGGCTAAAAATTCTGCAAATGCCCAAGCTAATGAGAGACCATCGAAGGTACTGGTGCCTCGACCAATTTCATCCATAAGGACTAATGAATTCTCAGTGGCGTTATTTAAAATATTCGCAGCCTCTGTCATTTCTACCATAAACGTAGAGCGACCAGTACTAAGGTCATCATGTGCACCAATACGAGTAAAGATACGATCGATTGGGCCAATAACTGCCGCTTCAGCTGGTACAAAGCATCCAATGTGTGCCATTAGTACAATTAGAGTAATCTGACGCATGTAGGTCGATTTACCACCCATATTAGGACCAGTAATCATTAGCATGCGACGTTTCGCATCCATGCGTAAGTCATTTGGTACAAAGGGGTCATCAAGTGTACGTTCGACAACTGGATGACGCCCTGCTGTGATCTGGATGCCTGATTGATTATTTAATTCAGGACGTGAATAGTTATTAATTACTGCGCGTTCGGCAAAGTTGCTTAATACATCCACTTCTGCAATATTTTGGGCCGTCTCACGAAGACTTAAAGTATAAGTACCTAAGTCTTGAAGTAGTGTTTCATACAATGATTTCTCTCGAGAAAGTGAGCGTTCTCTGGCAGAAAGTACTTTGTCTTCAAATTCTTTTAATTCAGGTAGAATAAATCGTTCTGCCATTTTTAAGGTCTGACGACGTACATATTCTGGCGGAACTTCTGCACTTTGAGTACGAGGTATTTCAATGTAAAAGCCGTGGACTCGATTGTAGGCAACTTTTAAGCTTGCGATTCCTGTTCGTGCTTTTTCACGAGTTTCTAAATCGAGTAAATATTGATCTGAATTTTTACTTAAATTACGTAGTTCATCTAGA
>CALISP010000093.1 GCA_938041705.1 uncultured Cocleimonas sp.
ATTGAACAAAACCGTACAACTTAAAACCTTAATTCTCTTGCCAATTCAGAAAGCTTTTAAGACTCTCTAATTTGTCAGAGCGGCGCATTATAGACACCTTTCTCTTTGAAGCAACTACTATTTTAATTTAATTTATAAAACACTAAATCAGATCAAAACAACCAACAAACAAAGGCAAATCAATCACATCTCGTTCGTTGGAGGCGCGCATTATAAGCACTTCTAACATTGAGTCAAACAGTATAATTAATATTTTAGATTTATTTTAAAAGAGCCTATCCTAGCAGGGATTAGGACAACTCTCTCCAACCAAATCCTTCTATTTGACAGGCAATAGATACTTCGCTGCTTTTACAATTCATTCCTTCGCATAATGCATTCTCAGCAAATTCTTGAGTATTGTTTTTTTCACTGACATGCATTCCAATAACATGCTTTAACTTATCAAGCTTAATACTTTTAAGTAGATGGGTAGCCTGCGTATTATCTAAGTGCCCTTTATCACCAGAAACACGTTGTTTTAGCTTGGGAGGATAAACCCCATTAAGCAACATATCTGAATCGTAATTACACTCTAACAACAGTGCATCAACATTATTCAGACTAGAAACAACATGTGGCGTTATGCTCCCAAGATCTGTAGCTATACCTAACTGAGAAACACCGTCAGAAAACACAAACTGACAAGGCTCGCGCGCATCATGCGGGACAGGGAATGGATGAAGATGTATATCATTAATTTCGAAGCTATTATGAGAATCTATAAAATGAGTATCAGGAAAAGCACTATCTCGGCATTTATGCCACGTACCTGCAGTTAGCCATACGGGAATATTATATTTTCTAGCCAACCTACCAACACCAGTAATATGATCAGAGTGTTCATGGGTAATAACTATCGCATCTATGCTATTAGCATTTCGCTGATGCTTAGCCAGCCGAAGTTCGACTTCTTTAGTAGAAAACCCACAATCAAGAAGAATGCGAGTATCAGAATCTTTAACGCCTGATTCGATCAGGGTAGCATTTCCTTTACTGCCACTACCTAGAGACGCAAATCGAATCACAAACTGTAAATCAGCTATTAAAAGCGGTATTAAGCAATCTGATGATTTTTGTATGAGCTGCATCTGATAGAGCATTACCATCCACTCGTGAAACCCTAACTATAGGTGCTCCTTGTTGATTAACAATACTAAATCGATATGACTTTCCTTGAGAAAGGGCTTTATTATCACTACCACTCAAACCAACAAGGCTTTTAGCTCTACTGAAAAAGCCTTTGCGTTTGCCGTCTACAGTAACATCACTGCCATTGTATTTAGCAGTAATCACATCACCCGCTGTTGATTTGCTAATTGTTGAAAACCCCATTCTTGTCAGCATGATTTCTGTCAGTACCAATGATCTAGGGTAAGTGTCATTTACCTGCAACACGGTTTTTCCTGAAACAGTTTTGATACTAGACAAGTCACCTCGTCGAACAACACCAACATTGCTGCCACTTGAATTTGCAGTGCCTGCTTGTTGTATAGCAGTTCCATTATTCAAAGATACAGCACTGATAACACCACCGGTAGGCAATTCGAATGACTTATCAAACTCTGGTTGTGTCAAATCGGGAGGTACTTCTAATTTTTTGATTGCTTGATTATTTTGATAATTCACGCCGCCATCATCAGTTAGTGCACCACGTATTTTACTTAAACTACTACATGCTGAAAGACTGACAATTGCCATCAAGATTAATGTTGTTGATAGAGTTTTACGTAGCATATTAATTATCGATACCTTGTTCATGTTTATTAAAAATCTTCCTTTAATTATTTGTTAATTTACTTCTGATTAAGTTCCTTAAAGTAACAAAGAAAGAAGCAATTAAAAACAAACTAAACTATTTCAATTCCTGCGGCATCAGCTGCCATACTAACATCTGAATGATATTGCTCATTTAAGGGGACTAAAGGCAATCTCATCGCATTACTTCCATAACCCATTTTATGAAGCAACCACTTGACTGGAATAGGATTAGACTCTACAAATAATTTAGAATTCAATAGTTCTACTTTTGCATTCAATTCTTCAGCCAATTTTCTATCGCCTTCTAATGCTGCTTTACACATCTTATGCATAAGTGCGGGAGCAACGTTTGCTGTAACTGAAATATCACCTACACCTCCTAATAGAATAAATTCCATTGCAGTGGCATCATCTCCAGTAATCAAATCAAAATCTTTACCACATCGATCCAATATCTCTTTAGCACGATCAAGATCGCCAGTCGCTTCTTTTATACCTACTATATTCTCCAATAACGATAGACGCTCAACCGTTTCTGGCAACATATCAATAGAAGTTCTGCCTGGGACATTGTAAAGAACCTGAGGAATATCTACTTGCTCTGCAATTTTCTTATGATGCTGATACAAACCTTCTTGAGGAGGTTTGTTGTAATAAGGCGTGACCAATAAAACCGCATCTGCACCATCAATTTTAGCTGCTTGAGTTAATGCCAACGCTTCTGAAGTACTATTTGATCCAGTACCTGCAATGACAGGAATTTTACCTGCAACAAGCGAAATAATCATTTTAACCACTTCGCGGTGTTCTTTATGAGAGAAAGTGGCAGACTCACCTGTTGTTCCCATCGCTACAATGGCATCAGTATTATTATTCAGATGAAAAGCAACCAATGCCTCTAAGGCAGGCTTATCAACATCTCCTGAAGTTGTCATTGGTGTCGCTAAAGCAACCATACTTCCTTGAAACATCTTTTCTCTCTCTTAAATCAAAGCGTCATATGAGCAACGCAGTCTAATCGCGCTCAATGTGAAATACAAGAGCAAAGGATTAGCGGAATTGAATACATATAGCATCCTTTTTAACTATTTAGAATAGCAAAAACAATCTGTTGAATGGTCGTTGACCATTCCCATTGCCTGCATATAAGCATAGCAAATTGTAGTCCCGATGAATTTAAAACCACGTTTTTTTAAATCTTTACTCATAGCGTCTGATTCTGCTGTACTGACTGGCACTTGAGATGCAGACTCCCACGCATTAATGATTGGCTGACCTCCTACAAATTGCCAAATATAAGCATCGAAACTACCAAATTCTTTTTTCAATTCAATAAACAAACGAGCATTAGTAATCGTAGAGTTCACTTTCAATTTATTACGGACAATACCTGGATTATTCAAAAGCTCTTGAACCTTGAATTCATCGTATTTTGATATTTTCAGTACATCAAAGTCATCCAATGCTTCTCTATAACCTTCGCGTTTATTCAAAATAGTTGACCAACTCAGTCCTGCTTGAGCACCCTCAAGAATCAAAAATTCAAATAGAACTTTATCATCATGAACGGGAACACCCCATTCGGTGTCATGATAATCCTTTTCTAATTGATTACCTTGAGCCCAACTACAACGGCTTTTATCATTCATTTCGATTAATTCTCCAAATAATGTCTAAAAAACAACTTAAAAAGACACCCCCCTACTTTATAGGGTTTTTATGATACTGATAACACTCATCAATACTGGTCGCTCATGCTAATTCATTTTAACTATTGGTTATACTTAATGGTTTAGCAATATTACTTTAGAATAGGTTTAATAATATTCACCTTTGAGGAAAACACAATGTCAGAATCAGTAAAAACAATATCTATAGGCGACGCTGTTGCAGATTTTTCTGCACCTGCCACGTCAGAATTAAACTTTACACTCTCAGACTATAAGGGTAAATCCAATTTAGTCATTTACTTTTATCCTAAAGATAGTACACCTGGCTGCACTACAGAGGGTCAAGATTTTCGTGACTTATATGATCAGTTCAAATCTCATGATACTGAAGTTTTTGGTGTATCTAAAGACACAATGAAGCGCCATGATAATTTCAAAGCGAAGCAATCATTCCCTTTCGAACTAATATCTGATGTGGATTCAGGAGTTTGTGAACACTTCAATGTTTGGCAACTTAAGAAGATGTATGGAAAAGAATATATGGGTATTGTAAGAAGTACTTTCTTGATTGATAAAAATGGAATATTGAGACAGCACTGGGACAAAGTAAAGGTAAAAGCTCATGCTGCTGAGGTGTTAGAAGCTGTTAAGGCGATATAAAATATTACGATGCAATAAGAACTTTTGAGAACGATATGAAAATCGATGTATTAGGACAAACTGAACTAAGATTATCTCATTTTGATGATGATGGCTTAGATATAGAATTAGCAAATGAGGAGCTTCGCTATAGTGCTATCGCGATGTTTGTTAGTTCGATAGCACGATGTACTTTTGCGGTATTAGATCACTACGCCATGCGAATGGAAATTTCTACCGAAAACATTGTTATCCACTTAACATGGAGCTTTATAGAAAACCCAACGTGCTTAAAACAAATCGAGATGAAAATATATTGGCCTGAAGTTCCAGATAGCCGTCTTTCTTCAGTTGAAAGAGCATCACACAAATGTATTCTTTCAACTACAGTGAAAGAATGTATAGATATTGAAACCCATGTTTTAAATTTCAAAGAGAAAACATAAAATCTTGGCTAAAAATATACAAAAGTTATTTTCTAATTGAAATCAGCCTATACTTAATATAAATGACACCCCCCTACTTTTAACCAATTATTTGCTTTGTTTTAAAAGCATTGTTGGATCTAATATAGAAATTAAGAGTGGTTTATAATTGCTGTTATACACATATAATTGCGAATCCAAGTTGAAGGAGAAGATATGCACGTTTCATTAATCATTACTATTATGGCTGCTGATCGCCCTGGTTTAGTAAGTTCAATATCTGAAGTATTAGAATCACACAGTGGAAACTGGAGTGAAAGTAGCATGGCTCATCTTGCTGGCAAGTTTGTCGGTTTACTGCAAGTATCAGTTCCTGAAGAAAATGTAGATGCATTAAGCTCTTCTCTAGACAATCTGCAGGCCGATGATGGCTTAAAGATTTTAATAGAAACAGCAGAACCAAATAATAAAAAAACCCCTACAAAAACGTTAAACGTTGAAATCTTATGCCAAGACCGTATTGGAATTATTAATGATGTTACTGAAGTTCTCGCAAAACTTAGTGTAAATATAGAAGAACTCGACAGTAGTGTAAAAGAAGCCAGTATGTCTGGTGGCATGCTCTTTTGTGCAAACATGAGATTAGGACTACCAGAAGGTGTTGATGCAGATGCAGTTGAAGACTCCTTAGAAGAAATGTCTGACCAATTAATGATTGATATAAATCTAAGCTAATTATTCCTTCAATAGTTGAACCTTGCGGAACTTTATTCACTATAATTTTGACTAAATTTACTGTGCATTGTAAAAATGCCAATACACGTTGATTAAATCAACCATTTTTACTTTAGATTAAAAATATAATCGGAGATATTTATGACATTTTTGTCATCACTTAAGTTAGATTTGCCAAATATGAAAACAAAAGTAATAGCCTTATCAGTGCTATCGGCAATAACATTCTTTTCAAGCTCTAATGCATTAGCAAATAGTTGCAGTAAAACCGACATAGATTATTACTTACAACGCGGCTTTACCAATGCCCAGGTAGTGCAATTATGTTCAAGTCCTGCTGGAGTACAAAGCAATGCACAGAGTTACCAAGCACCAAGCCAAGCTCAGGCACAACAAAATCAACAAAACAATCAATTGAGGGAAGATCAAAGCTATTTAAGTGCAGCTTTAGATGCAGATAGTGTAACGATGTCTTCTCAAGGTCTAACACTATTACCGCGTGAATGTATCGAATATGGTCCATCAAGTAGTCGAGCTTCAGCTGATATGGTTGAAACAATCTGTGTAAATACCAAGTTGAAAATTGATTTTGCAGGCATGAAGATAAACAGAGCTTCTAAAGGATTCTTTCTAGTTAAGGATGCTACGGTTAATGTAAAAGGAAAAATTCAACGAGAATTTATAGGTATCAGTGCACTTAGACGTCAGGACAGAGAAGCTATCTTAGAAAGGCTATCTGCAAATCCGGACAAGGTTGTTCTCAAAATTAGAAGAGGCATAGATCCATCTACAGTGGCTAATCGATTATCGAAATACGCAAAATAAACTGAGCACGCTACAATAAAAAAAGCCTCTTTAACAAATTAGTTAAGAGGCTTTTTTTGTTGAGTAGGGATAATTAATCAAAATTTGTACTTAATTCCAATAGATGTTCCATGAGCATCTGTTGTCGTATTATCGTCACCAAGGGAATAACCACCCAGACTCTTAGAATTGGTTGTTTTTGCAATTTGAGCGTAGAAAGCTAATTGTCTCGAAGGTTTATAATCGACTCCAATTGCATACAAATTAGAGTCTTTGTTTAGAGAATCATCATCCCGGCTATAAACCTGAGCTTTTAGAGTTCTCTTACCTTTTGTATACGCAATACCTGCTCCGAATACGTCTGCATCAGATTCACTTGTAACTGAAAAATCATTATCTTCTTTTTGATAAAAACCAACCACTTTTAGGGGCCCATCTCTATAAATCGTGCTTAAGCGCAATGCTTTAGTATCTGCTGAAGGATAATCAGATAAGCTATCAAAGTCATGTTGCTCATAGGCAGCCCCTACTGAGAACTTACCTTTTTTATAAAAACCATTAACGCTAATTGCCTTGGCATTTTGCGTTACTCGCGAAGTATCTGCAATATCAGAGGCATAAGCCACGCTGGCTTGAAAACCATTAAAGACAGGCGATTGAAAAACAATTATTTTATCTGCACGAACATCCCAATTACGAGCATTAGTGATATTACGATTTTGGCCTAGTTGGGAATGCCAAAATAAATCTGCTTTACGTCCAAGAGTTTTAAATGGTGTATCAAAACGCCCAATGATCAAAGCACCTGATGGACTTGCAAAACCAATAACTTGATTGCGATTATTAAAGCCTGAATTATTTATATCATCATAGCCAGAAGTACCGACCCCCCAAGATATTTGATAAATAAAACTAACATCCTTTTTAACCTCGTTTGAACCCTTAACACCCACGATGGAGTTATTCAAGGCAAAGTCATCTCTTGATTTAGAACCTACTTCAAATATCCGATCATAGGATGTATGTAACTCACCATACACCTTTGTTTTGGCACTACTCGGGGTTGAAATAATCGCGAATAAAGCGATTAATGTTATTTTATTCAATGCATCTCCCTCAAGATATTGAATGCCGCGTAAACTTCTATTTCAATACATATAAACCTAGAGTTATATTTCTAGCATTGTATTTAAAGTAATTTAGCTCATTTTTTTATATTTGCACGTTGTCTTAATTTAAACAATAAAGCAAGATTAGCATATCCATCTCCAGGTAACCCGTTCTCTAATTGCCAAGTACGTATAGCTTCTCGCGTTATTGATCCTATTTTACCATCTACAACACCAACACTATGTCCATGCGAATTAAGCAAAGATTGAATTTCTTTTAACTTATCAACACTCATAGCTTTATCTTTCACAGGCCAAGTACCTTGGATTTTTTTACCTAGGCCAAATAAATTACTTAACTGTGCAACTGCTAAAGCATAACTACTTGATTGATTGTATTTCTTAATCACCGAAAAATTATGAGTTACTAAAAACACAGGGCCTTCTTTACCTGCTGGAATAAATAAAGCCGCTTGCCTTTGCGGAAACCTAAAACGGTCTTTGTCTATTCTATGAATATTCAATTCTTGCCATTGTTCATAACGCAATTGATATGCCGAACTGTTTAAACGCCAATCAAATTGCTTTGGCAATTGAACTTCTTCACCCCAATTTTCTTCTTTACGCCAACCAGAACCTGATAAAAAGTGTGCTATTGAGGCAAATACATCGGGAATAGTATTCCATAAATCAATTTTCCCATCACGATTATAATCAACACCATATTGAAGATAAGAACTTGGCATAAACTGGGGTTGTCCCATTGCCCCTGCCCAAGAACCTACTAATTTCTTTCTGTTTATTTTCTTAGTTTGGATAATCTTTAATGTTACTAATAATTCTCCACGAGCAAAACTTAAACGTTTATCAGAATTACTCGTATAAGCTAAAGTGGCTAATGATCGTATTACATTTTTATTACCATAGTTTCGACCGAAATCACTTTCCATCGCCCAAATAGCAGTAATAATTTCACGCTGTACGCCATAACGATTTTCTATTTTATCAAATAAAGCACGATGTTGTTGTAGCAGTTCTTTGCCCTTTTTAATACGTGCGGAAGAGATTGTATTATTTAGATAATCCCAAATATTGCGGGTAAACTCAGGTTGACTATTATCTAGATCAATAACTTCCTGATCAGGCGAAATGTCTGATAAAGACTGATCAAAAACACGCGGCAAAATACCTTCTTTAAGTGCTTGTTTTCGAAATGACTGTTTCCACTTTTCAAAACCAACATCAGATATTGCTATGGATGAAACACACATAGAAATAATAAAGACGAATAATTGTATGAATTGTGTTTTAACGTCACGCTCCTCAACAACATTTATTTGATTTGTATAAAAAAGATACCCCCCTACTTTTACTCTCTTTTCTAAAAACAAATAAAATATTTATTTTAAATTTCGTTAATATCTATGTTTTATTGGAATACTTTAATCTAAGCAAAATCAAACGTGTAGCTTCTTCATATAAGGCTAGTTTTACTTTTTCCTCCTCTTCTGCTTTTCCTAGAGCAAAATCAGGATCATATAAATAAGACCTATCTATATTGATTCGCCATTTAGGTAACCCTTCAGCAGCCACATATTTTTTATTCTTTTGACGGATACTGTATTCAACTTTTAAATAAACCAAATACTCTCTAGCACGACGAGCGCTTGTATAAGCGATTACTCGTCGACCTTCTTCGAACTTCGAAAAAACAAGCTCGCTAATCGCATTTTTATGATCATTAACAACCGTTCCACCTGCCTCAGATAAAGCATCAGAGAAAATAGGTTTAAATTCAGAATCTGAACTTAAACCTTGAAGTATAAGCTTGCTGTATTGCGGAGCTAACTCAACATTTTTTCGCAAATGAAAACCATTGCCACTACAGCCTTGTATAAGCAGCAGTAGCAAAATCACTTTCAATGAAAAAAACACCTTATTCATTATTTTGCCAAAATTAATTTAACTATATTGAAAGTTTTACAAAAACTAGTTAGCAACAATGTTAATGAGCCTTCCTTTTACAACGATTACTTTGCGAACTGTAACATCAGCAAGAAATGCCTTCGCATTTTCATTATCTAACGCCAATTTTTTAACTTCTTCATCATCCGCATCTATCGCTATGTCAATCTTACCACGCAATTTTCCATTAATTTGAATCATCATTTGGATTTTAGATTGCACTAAAGCAGCTTCATCAATCTCAGGCCAAGACTCATCCATGATTGCACTATCGTGACCTAATAGTCTCCATAGCTCTTGGCAAACATGAGGCATAATTGGCGCTAACATTAAAACGATAAGTTCTAAGGCTTCTTGGCGCACTGCTCGTGATTGTTGGCTGTCTTCGTGGAATTTAAATAAATCATTCAATAATTCCATATTGGCTGCAATCGCAGTATTGAAAGTAAAACGACGAGACATATCATCGCTAACTTTTTGCAATGTTGCGTAAGCCTTGAGACGCATTTCTAATTGTACGTCTTTGAGACTATCAATATCTAACTCTTCTAAAGGACGGTTTTCGAGATGTACGTATACTTGACGCCATAAACGTTTAATAAAGCGATTCGCGCCCTCTACACCAGAATCAGACCATTCCATGCTTTGATCAGGTGGAGCTGCAAACATTGAAAACACACGTAATGTATCCGCGCCATATTTCTCAATTAATTGTTGTGGGTCAACACCATTGTTTTTAGATTTTGACATCTTACTCATGCCAGAACCAATTACATCGCGACCTTCTGGATCTTTGATACTTTTAATTTTGCCCTTTTCAGTACGCTCAATCGTTACATCTTTTGGAGCAATCCATTCTTGTCCGCCACTTTCGCCTTCAACATAGTATGTATCGGCTAAAACCATTCCTTGCGTAAGTAAGTTTGTGAAAGGCTCGTCGCACTCCACTAAACCCTCATCACGCATTAATTTATTAAAGAAACGCGCATACAAAAGATGTAATACAGCATGTTCTATACCACCAACATACTGATCAACAGGTAACCAATAATCTGCTCGCTCATCAAGCATCGATTTATCATTATCTGGGCCGGTATAACGTGCGTAATACCATGAAGACTCAAAGAAGGTGTCAAAAGTATCAGTCTCACGAGTTGCATCCTTGCCACAGCTAGGACAACTTGTTTGATAGAACTCAGGCATATTCTTAATTGGTGATGATCCACTGGCATCAAAGACAATATCTGTTGGTAATTCAACAGGCAAGTCTTCGTCCGGCACAGCTACGGCCCCACAATCATCACAATATATAATAGGAATCGGACAACCCCAATAGCGTTGTCGAGAGACACCCCAGTCACGTAAACGATAATTGATCATTTTACGGCCAGCTTTAGCTTCTTTGAGAAAACTTGCTATCGCATCGATTGCTTCTACCGAAGTAAGCCCATCGAATTCACCAGAATTAATCAATATTCCTTTATCAGTAAAGGCAGCTTCAGCCATATTTATTTCATTGGCGACAGTATCATTGGCTGAGGTAACCACCTGCTTAATATCCAATTGATATTTATTAGCGAATTCCCAGTCTCTATCATCATGTGCAGGGACTGACATTACTGCGCCAGAGCCATAACTCATCAATACAAAATTAGCAACCCAAACTGGAACGGTTTCACCTGTAATTGGGTGTACTGCAAAGAAACCAGTATCGAAGCCTTTTTTCTCCATCGTTGCCATATCGGCTTCGGTGGTTTTCATGTTTTTGCATTCTTCGATAAAATCTGTGAGTTCAGGATTAACTTCTGCCGCACGCTCAGCTAAAGGATGTTGTGCTGCAACCGCTAAATAAGTAACTCCCATCAAAGTATCTGGGCGTGTAGTGAATACAGATATTTCTTCATCAGATTCTTCTAGAGTAAACGATAACTCTACACCTTCTGAACGACCTATCCAGTTTTCTTGCATGGTACGAACTTGTTGTGGCCAATTTTCTAATTGGCGAACGTCTTCTAATAATTCATCAGCATAAGCTGTAATCTTCAAGAACCATTGGTCAATTTCACGTTGTTCAACCAAGGCACCAGAACGCCAACCACGACCGTCAACTACTTGCTCATTAGCTAACACCGTATTATCAACAGGGTCCCAATTTACAGTAGCTTTTTTACGATAGACTAAGCCTTTTTCTAATAAGCGAAGAAAGAACCATTGTTCCCAACGATAATAATCAGGCTTACACGTAGCGAGTTCACGTGACCAATCATAAGCAAAACCCATAGTTTTGAGTTGCGCACCCATTTCGGCAACATTAGAGTCTGTCCATTCTGCTGGAGCGACATTGTTCTTGATTGCCGCATTTTCAGCGGGTAAACCGAAAGCATCCCAACCCATTGGTTGAAGCACGTTCTTTCCTTGCATACGCTGAAAGCGCGAGATCACATCACCAATAGTGTAATTTCTTACATGACCCATATGTAACTTGCCACTCGGATAAGGAAACATCGAGAGGCAGTAAAACTTTTCTTTATCAGGGTCTTCTGTTACTTCAAACAGTTTTTCTTTTTCCCACATTTCTTGCACAGCGGGTTCGATCAATTGATGATTATATTGTTCTTGCATAGGAAAGTTGTGATACCAGAAACATTAGGAGGCTTTAAACAAACAAGTCCTTGCTGGCGGCACAAAATAGTTAGGGGAATGAGAGGATACCGAGGATTTTAAAGCGTCGCCACTTTTTTTAAGACTATTTCAATTAAAATCAAATATTAGAAACCGCATGAAAAAACATAAGGTATTAATATAATTAACTATTTTAAGAAAAAACGATCATAACTACTCATACAACAGTTCTGTTTAAACTATGTATTTCATTAAAAACCTTCTAAAAGTGGGGGGGTGTCTTTTATAGACACTCCCCCACTTTTAGAAGGTTTAATCATAGTAACTTATCAACCATCAATTGTAATGAGCGTGTATCACGAAATTCATTCACTTCTAAACGATAGAGTAAATGCACTGATTCACCTTCATCTGGCCATTGTTCGATATCTACATTAAACGCTATCGCTGCAATACTTCTACTTTGATCTAAAGGCTTAAGTATAAGTTTGTAGTGTTTATCTTTTAACAATCGTTTATTGATAATAGTAAAATGATTATTAAATATGGGGGCTGGAAAATGTTGCCCCCAAGGTGCTGCATAGCGTAATGCCTCAGCTTGATTTAATTCGAAATCATCTGCAAGCAATTCACCATCACTATAGTGCAATTCTTGAAAAGTATCGTTATCAGCTTGCTGCCTTACCACTTCACAAATTGCATTTTCAAACTGTTTTAATTGGCTTAAATTTAAAGTAAGACCTGCCGCCATTGCATGACCACCAAACTTCTCTAATAGTTTTTCATTTTGACTGGCAACAGTATCTAAAACATCTCGTATATGAATAGTCGGAATTGACCGAGCAGA
>CALISP010000094.1 GCA_938041705.1 uncultured Cocleimonas sp.
CTACAATGATGCACGCGTAAAAGCACTTGCAGCAATGAAAAGTGGTGATCCAGCACAGCTTTCTGTGATGTTCTCTATCGATTTATTCGAATTACTTGAACTTGACGCAGTTGTACCTTTTGATGATGTTGTTAAAACAGAGGCTGACAAAACGTGGCTAAAGTCTTTCTATCCAAGCCTTATGGAAAATGGCGTAACGGGTGGCAAAACTTACGGTATCCCGTTCCAGCGTTCAACTATTGTCATGTACTACAACAAAGATATGTTCCGTGCTGCTGGACTTGATCCTGAGAAGCCACCAGCAACTTGGCAAGAACTTATTGATATGAGTAAGAAGCTAACGAAAAGCGACGGTTCTCAATGGGGACTAATGATTCCTTCAACGGGTTACCCTTACTGGATGTTTTCAGCTTTAGCTATGCAAAACGATCAAGTGTTAATGAAAGGTGACGGTAAAGAAACATATTTCAACGACCCTAAAGTTGTTGAAGCACTTACTTTCTGGAAAGAACTTGGCAGCAAGCACGGTGTTATGCCAAAAGGTACTATTGAGTGGGGAACATTACGCCAGAACTTCCTAGAGGGAAAAACGGCAATGATGTGGCATTCAACAGGTAATCTTACAACCGTTAAGAAGAACGCTAAGTTTGACTTTGGTGTTGCTATGTTACCAGCAGGAAAGCGTCGCGGTACTCCAACGGGTGGCGGAAACTTCTACATCTTTAAAAGCGCTAGCGCAGAAGAACAAGCTGCATCGCTTAAGTTCATTAAGCACATGACAAGTCCAGAGCAATCTGCAGCTTGGTCTGTAGCAACAGGTTATATGGGTATCAGTCAAAACTCATATGATACTGATACGCTTAAAGACTATGTTAAAACGTTCCCACCTGCAGCAGTTGCACGTGATCAGTTAGAGTTTGCTACTGCTGAGTTCTCAACGTTCCAAGCAGGTCGAATCCGTAAAGGACTTGATGATGCAATTCAAGCAGCTCTGATCGGTACTAAGTCACCTGAAGATGCACTAACTGAAGCGCAAAACGCTGCAGATCGTGTTTTGAAGGCATATAGATAAAAGGTTGTTAGGGGGTGGAATGTCAAAATTCATGACTATGCTACCAACATGCGTTACTGGAATTTCCTTACGGAAATTCCTGCATACTTTTTGGCTCTTGGTGAGCCTAAAAAAGCAACACCCCCCTACTTTTGAATGATATTTATGCGGCTAAGCCTTCCCTACGGGTCAGCATTAAACAACAATGCTGTTGTCTCGCTGAAGCTCGGCTCGTTTTGTTTTTTTAAAACGTAAATAGAATTTATGCAAAGCTCACATGTTCTCCTTGATTAACGGCTTCATATGAAAAGTACAACAAAACAGAATTTAACTGGCTGGCTATTATTTACACCTGCTGCAATATTGCTGATAGCATTTACTCACTATCCTACTATTGCTACATTCTTTAATAGCCTCTACAGCAATGAATCAGTTATTAGACCAT
Source organism: uncultured Cocleimonas sp. (assembly GCA_938041705.1). Taxonomy (GTDB): domain Bacteria; phylum Pseudomonadota; class Gammaproteobacteria; order Thiotrichales; family Thiotrichaceae; genus Cocleimonas. The sequence continues at coordinate 1,497 of CALISP010000094.1, forward strand.
CACGTTTTACTGGCTTAGAAAGCTATCAAAACATGATAAACGATCCTGTATTTTGGAAAGTTTTTAACAATAATATTTGGTTCGCTATCGGTACAATACCTACCTCCATTGGTCTAGCAATCATCATGGCGTTAATCGTCAATAAAGCTATTCCTGGCCGTGGATTATTACGATTATGTTATTTCATCCCAACGATGTTACCAATGATTGCGGTTGCTAATATCTGGCTATTTTTCTATTCACCCGATATAGGCTTATTAGACAAAGTTCTTGGCATGTTTGGTGTTGAAAGTCAGAACTGGTTGGGTGACCCAGATACTGCCCTTCCTTCTATTATCGTAATGACGGTATGGAAAGAAGCCGGCTTCTTCATGATTTTTTATCTTGCGGGACTCCAAACTATTTCACCTGAATTACATGAAGCCGCAAAACTAGAAGGCTCTTCGCGTTGGAATTATTTCTGGCGAATACAGTTTCCATTGCTATTACCCACCACGCTTTTTGTGTTGATTAATGCATTCTTAAATTCATTTAAATTGGTCGATCATCTATTCATTCTCACCAAAGGTGGGCCAGACAACGCGACCAATTTAATCCTTTATTACATATACGAAAACGCATTTTCGTTCTTCGATATTTCTTACGCCTCAGCACTTACCGTATTCATGCTGACGCTTTTAGCCATTACAGCACTGGTGCAGTTCTTCATTGTTGATAAACGAACCCATTATAGATAGGAATGAGAACACTATGAAAAAATCTAAATTTTCTCTCCTAGCAAGCATTGAACTACTCGGTGCTTATATCCTAGCAGCATTGTGGGTGTTACCGCTTTTATATGCCTTTTGGGCAGCCTTTCATTCAAGTTCAGACGCTATCCATTTCGATATCTTCTCGCCTCTAACCTTGGATAACTTCCGCGAAGTGTGGAATCAGGCACCATTCCTACAGTATGGAATAAACACTTTCTTAATCGTCAGTTTCATTCTGCCATTGCAATTAGTCATATCTACACTCGCGGCATACGCCTTTGCTAGATACGAGTTTACGGGATCAAACATCGCGTTTACTTTAGTGCTGGTGCAATTAATGATTACGCCTGAAATCTTAATCGTACAGAACTACGGCACCTTAGCTTCCATGAATTTGGTTGATACCATTACAGGTGTCGGACTCCCCTATGTTGCGAGTGCCTTTTGTATTTTCTTATTGCGTCAAACCTTCAAATCTATTCCAAAAGAATTAGAAGATGCGGCGAAACTAGAAGGCTGTGGCCCTCTAGGCATCTTATGGAAGGTCTACGTGCCATTAGCCCTACCCACATATTTAGCTTTTGCTCTAGTTTCAGTAAGTCATCATTGGAATAACTTCCTATGGCCATTGATTATCACCAACACAGTAGAAAGTCGTCCATTGACAGTTGGTCTAGGTATTTTTGGCGCACCTGAATCTGGTGTGGATTGGTCAATAGTTTCTGCCGCTACACTGCTTTCTATCTTTCCATTGCTAATCGCATTTCTTTTGTTCCAAAAGCAATTTGTACAATCGTTTATGCAGGCAGGCATTAAGTAAGTGTTAAAGATCTCTAGTTGGAATATCCAAAATGGCTTAGGCATTGATGGTCAAGTTTCCCTCGAACGTATTGCTCAAACGTTAAAAGAAGCGGTTGATCCAGATATTATTTGTTTACAAGAGGTATCTAAAAACATGCCTTTGGCTGATGGAAGCAATCCTGATCAAGTTGAACTCTTGAGTAAGTTATTTCCAGATTATGATTTTGTTTTTGGTGCGGCAATAGATACTTATTTACCTGAGTTGAATCAACGGGGTCAATTTGGAAATATGATCTTATCTCGCTATCCGATCCAAACAGTTTTTCATCATCCTTTACCTCAACCTAGCGATAAAAATGCAAAAAAGCATATGGCTCGACAGTTAATTGAAATCACCGTCGAAACAGAGAAAAAGTCATTACGAGTAATGACGACTCATTTAGAATTTCATTCGATTGTTCAACGTTCAGCTCAATCTGATCACATAATGAATGTTCAAAAGAAAGTAGAGGGATTACAAACCTTTTCTCATCCCGTAGATAAATCTGGACCTTATAAACCTTTAAAGCGCCCGACTGATTGCATCATTTGTGGTGACTTTAATTTTGAGCCTTATTCCAAAGAATATAGATCATTAATAAATCCAAATTATTTAGAAAATAGTCTTAATGATTCGTGGCTTCTTCTCAATCCCGATCAACCCCACACAGCTACTTGTGGAATCTATGACCATGAACAATGGCCAGAAAAATCACACTGTAGAGACTTTTTCTTTATTACTGATAGTTTGAAAAGCTCATTAAAAGAGATCATTTGCGATCAAACAAGTCAAGCATCTGATCACCAACCCATATCCATTATTTTAGATTTATAAAAGTCCACCTCCCAACTAGTTCGCATGCATTAACAATATTAATCAAGATTTTTTATTAAGGTATACCAGTGTCGCAAGCCCAAGCCAAAATACAAAAGCAAACACACACACAAACAATTAGCGATCTATTCATCATTGGCGGTGGCATCAATGGCTGCGGTATAGCAAGAGACGCTAGCGGACGTGGTTTATCGGTAACCTTAGTTGAAATGAACGATCTGGCTTCTGCTACATCATCTGCCTCTACTAAACTATTCCATGGTGGGCTTCGCTACTTAGAATATCTCGAAATACGCCTCGTTCGAGAAGCATTGAAAGAACGTGAAGTGTTATTACGCGCGATGCCACATATCAGTTGGCCAATGCGTTTTGTATTGCCTTATCACAAAGACATGCGCTACGAAGGCGATTCACCTGTCTCACGTATGTTGAGTATTTTAATGCCTTGGGCAAAAGGAAGTCGTCCTGCTTGGCTGATTCGATTAGGTTTATTCTTGTACGACAACTTAGGCGCTTGGGGCTCTAGTTCTAACAAAAGCGGCAAAAAACTCCTTCCCGGAACGGCTTCAGTAGACCTTAACGTTGACTCAGCAGGCACCTCTTTACAAGAACGCTTCAAAAAAGCCTATGAATACTCTGATTGCTGGATTGATGATGCAAGATTAGTTGTTCTCAATGCACGCGATGCACAACAACGAGGAGCCAATATCCGTCCACGCTGTAAAGCGATATCTGCAAAACGAATTGATGGATTATGGGAGATCAAAACTCAAGATCAAATAACTAACGAAACACAAACATTCAAAGCGCGAATGCTCGTAAACGCTGGTGGTCCTTGGGTTAAGGACATTATAAACACCACCGCTAAAATAGAATCTAAAGATGGCATTCGTTTAGTCCGTGGAAGTCACATCGTGACTAAAAAACTATTCGATCATGACAAAAGTTATATTTTTCAGGGCGAAGATGGACGCATAATGTTCGCCATTCCCTACGAAAACGATTTCACGTTAATCGGCACAACCGATGTCGACCATCAAGACCCAAGTAGCAAACCTGAATGCACAAAAGAAGAAATCGAATACATATGCACCTTTGCCTCTAAATACTTTAAAAAACAAGTCACTCCAAGTCAGGTCGTTTGGTCATACTCAGGAGTTCGCCCGCTTTATAATGATGGCAGTGAATCGGCCACGGCAGCCACTCGTGATTACACGTTGAAAGTAGACCAAGGTTCTGGTCATGGCTCTGATCAAAATTCTGGTGAAGCTCCCTTACTAAATATCTTTGGTGGGAAAATCACAACATATCGCCGCCTAGCGGAATCTGCATTAGAAAAAATATCGCCGTTTTTCTCCGTTCCTGATATTGATAAAAAATGGACAGCAGGCATCCCTCTTCCGGGAGGAGATTTCCCTTTACATGGCGTTGAAGATCTAACTCAAAAACTGATTAAAGCCTATCCCTATTTATCTCAACGATGGGCTCAACGTCTGATCAAAAGTTACGGTACTGAAGCCCACACGATTCTTCTAAATAGCACTTCTGAGAAAGATTTAGGAATAAACTTTGGTGGCACATTGACGGAACGTGAAGTTGATTGGCTTAAAGAAAATGAATTTGTACATACGACTGAAGATTTAATTTGGAGACGTTCGAAGCTAGGTTTGCATATGAGTTCTGAGGAAGTGGTTATACTTGATGAATGGATGAGGAATAAAGATAAAAGATGACACCCCCCTACTTTCTGCAGTTTTAAAGAAACTCTCAACTTTATTACTGTTCATTATCTATATTTTATCTACTGGCTAATTGTTGTTGGCGTAGCCAATCGCAAAATAATTGAGTTTGACGATCACCAATATTATCTTCAGGTATGACCATATAGTAAGACCAAGGGTGTTGCACTTCCATATCAAAAGGCTGGACTAATCGTCCCGTAGCTAAATCATCTGCTGCTAATTCGACATATCCCATAGCAATTCCTAAGCCATCAATAGCCGCTTGTAACGCCATGCTGGGATCTTCAAAAGAAAGTCCATGACTACTATCTATTTCATCTGCACCAATCGCTAATAGCCATTCATGCCATTCTGATCTTAGGCCTGTTCCATCACTGACATCTGCATGTATTAGTGTAAATTGTTTTAATTTATCTAGGCTCATCGAACCTTTTAAGCCGTTGAATAAACTTGGTGCACAAAGAGGAGTCATGTGAACTGACATTAATAATTCAGATTTCAGACCAGACCAATCACCTAGACCGTTGCGGATTCCAACATCTAGTTTTTCGCGACTAAAATCACTCAGCTCAAGAGAGGGATGTATTTGCACTTCGATATCAGGATGAGTTTCGCGAAAACTACGTAAATTGCGGATTAGCCACTTATTAGCAAAAGATGGAGTTACGGTTACTCTTAACGCTGACTTTTCGTCACCCTGTTTTAAGGCTTCTAATTCTGAAGAAATATCGTTGAACGAATGCTTAAGTAAGCGCAATAATGATTCGGCCTCCTTAGCTAATATAACTCTACGGTTTTGTCTGAGGAAAAGTTTTCTGCCTAATGATTCCTCCAAACCCTTTATGTGGTGACTAATCGTGGAATGACTGACATGAAGTTCCTTGGCTGCTTCACTGAAACTCGATAGTCGGGCTGCTGCTTCAAAAGCACGTAAAGCATTTAAATGTATATTAAATCGACGCATAGGTTTATCTGTCTAATTATTCAACACATTGTGTTGAATCTATCCATTTGTGTCAAGACGATTGCTACCTTAAGGTCAATTACAGTAATTATCATTGATCATCAAGATGAGTCATAAGAGTAATAGTAACCATGAGTGAATCGATTTTTTCTCCAGAAAAATACGTAAATACGCGTTTACCCATAGACGAAGCACAACCGTTGCCTGCGCCTGTATATACTTCTCAGGAATGGTATGACAAAGAAATGGAAACCATATTTTTTAAGGAATGGTTGCAAGTTACACGTTTAGAAGAAATTCCTAACAAAGGCGATTATGTTCGTGTTGATATCGCTGGCGAACCCTTAATTGTTTTACGAGATAACGATGGAGAAATCAGAACACTTTCTGCTTCTTGTAGACATAGATCTTCTGAATTAGTAGAAGGTAAAGGCAACTGTCGTAGATTGATTTGTCCGTATCATGCTTGGTCGTATTCATTAGAAGGCAAGCTTATCGGTGCACCTTCAATGGAGGATGCAAAATTCTTTGATAAGAATGATCATAATCTACCAACTTTTCGCACCGAAACTTGGGCAGGATTTGTTTTTATCAACTTCGATAAAGATGCAAAACCCTTACTGGAGTGTCTTGGTGATCTACCAGAACGTTTCAAAGACTATAAAATGGAAGATATGGTCGTCACTAAAAAGTGGGAGAATACTTTCAACGCCAATTGGAAAATCTGGGTAGAAAATTCACGTGAAGGCTACCATGTACGCACAGTCCACCGCGAATCTCTAGATACGTATTATCCTGGTGCTAAAAACAGCAAATTTAAAGCCGAAGGTAAACCCGGTGTGTATGCTATCAATAGTAGCGACAATGAAAATGGTTTATATATCCCGCGAAATCAAACACTGCCCTTTGTTGAAGGTATTTCAAAAGACGATCAAGAAAACACTCATTTCATGGTCTTTTATCCGCACTTATTGATGAATGTTCCACCAGATCGAATCACGTTTCATCAGTATTTCCCCGAGGGTCCTGAATCTACACGCATAGTCACATGGTGTTGTTTTCCCAAAGACACTGTTGAGTTAGACAACTTTGAAGAAGAAGCTGAAGATAAATATTACCCACCTATGGAACTGTTTATAAAGGAAGACAAGGGAATCTGTGAAGTAGTGCATCGTGGTATTGTAGGCCGATACGCGCGACCGGGGCGTTATTCACCCACCGAAGAACAGACCGTATATGAATTTGCCAATTATGTTCTCGATCATGTAATCGGGCCCGAAGAAACAAAGGTAATCTAAAAGTGAGAAACAATAATGCCAAGAACTAATATAGTACTCCCAAATGTTGGTGAGCCAGAAGATACCAGAGTCGGTTGTCAGTGTATTAAACAAGGCAATCACATATTCATCTCAGGACAAATTGCTTACAACGATGGAAAACTCGTAGGTGCTGGAGATCCCCTTGAGCAATGCCGCGAATGTTTCCGTCATATAGCTGATTATATGGAAGCTTGTGGTGGAACCATGGATGATGTGATGTCACTTGATATCTATTTAAACGATATCCGATATCGACAAGCCGCAATCGATGCTCGTGCGGAAGTTTTTTCAGCACCGGGGCCAAGTGCTACCGTTGTTGGTGGGGTTGATTTTGCTTTTGAAGATTTGCTCGTTGAAATCAGTGCAGTTGCAATTCTTTCATAAACAGAAAGATGAATAATTAGATTTTTGAATTAGGATATTTGAATGAGCAATGACAGCCGTAAAGGCAAAGTACAAACCGTTCTAGGGTTAATCAATAAAGAAGATATTGGAGTTACTCTAGCGCATGATCATGTTCTCATAGATGGTACTTTTATGTATGTAGAGCCGGAAGAGATAAGCCAGAAGGGACTCGCTCATCAAAAGATCAGCTTAGAGAACAGAGGATGGGTTGGTTACAACTGGACTTCAAACAAAGATAACGTAGAACTTAAAGACGAAGAACTAGCCGTATCGGAACTAAAGCGATTTGTAGCTGCTGGTGGTCGAACTATTGTTGATCCAACAAATGTAGGCCTAGGAAGAGACCCCAATGCATTAGCACGAATTGCACGGCTCACAGGCATGAATATCGTTATGGGAGCGGGTTACTACTTGGGCGTCACGCATCCTGATAATATGACTGATAAGAGTGAAGAAGATATCACTGCAGAAATTGTCAAAGACATCGAAGTCGGCGTAGGAAACACACAAATACGCGCAGGCTTGATCGGTGAAATCGGTTGTGCCTACCCTTGGGAGAAAAACGAGAAGAAGAGTCTACGTGCAGCAGTTGCGGCACAAAAACAAACAGGTGCACCACTAATGATTCATCCCGGTCGTGATCCCAAATCACCTCTAGAGATTGTCGAACTAATTGATAAAGAAGGTGGTGATCTATCACGCACGATCATTTGTCATATTGATAGAACCTGTCTCGAACATGACTGGTTAAGAGAACTTGCTGAAAGTGGTTGTTATCTCGAATACGATTTATTCGGTAATGAAAGTTCTTACTACCCACCAAATCCTGATGTCGATATGCCATCCGATGCACAACGAATGGAAGTCATTTTATGGCACTTTGAACAAGGTTTCGAAAAACAAGTCCTGCTCTCTCATGATGTAGCGACCAAGCATCGATTACATGCCTATGGAGGACTAGGTTATGATCATTTGATTACTAATGTAGTACCTCGGCTTAGAAAACGAGGATTAACAGAACCGCAAATATCAACATTGATCGTCGATAACCCTGCGTGTGTTTATAGCTTTGTATAAAGCTCGAGTTAAATAAAACTCGTTCAGAAGAGTGAAGTCGCTAAAACTTAACATCGAAAATACAAAATCATTGGAGGATGATTTTGAAATCGCAGAATCCACCTACTTTTGACTCGTTTGTAAGACACTTCCTACTTTTTACTAATATTATTCATCCTTAGCGTCGTCATAACTATATTTCAGCATTGTCTTCGATACGCCTCAACTGAGGCGTTCTCATATTTTGGATTAGCCTAAAAATATCGTCAAAATGAGACATTTTATTAATCTTTCTAGTCACATCAACATTCGACTAAAAAATCTATTTCCGATATTTTAAATAGTCATCAACCCGACCTTGCCTGTTGCTTGTCTCCAATAAATAAGGAATGATTCTAAATACTTAATTTATAGATATTGAATTGATTTCATGAAAAACATAAAGCAGCCAAACACTTCAGCAAACCTTGAATCACATCTCTATCTCGAAGAAGTTTTAGGGGATGATGCTCTCAACAAAGTACGCAAATGGAATAAGATTTCAGAAAAGCGATTAGAAACAGACCCTCGTTTTAATAACATGGAAGCTCAAGCTCTAGAAATCGTTAACTCACAAAAAAAGATTCCCTATGTTTCTTTTCATGACGGAAAAGTGAGAAATTTTTGGCAGGATGAGACTCATGTTAGAGGCATTTGGCGAACAACCACATTAGAAAGCTATCTAACAAATGCCCCAGATTGGGAGATCATTCTCGACATTGATAAGCTAGCTGATACTGAAAATAAAAATTGGGTATTTACTGGAAGTAATGCTTTGAGTACCAATACCAATAAATGCTTAATAAGCCTCTCAGATGGTGGAAAAGATGCCAGTTTGATTAGAGAGTTTGATGTCGTTAGTAAGACTTTTGTTAAAGATGGTTTTGCTACTGAGGAATCTAAAGGGTCAGCGACTTGGTTGGATGAAGACACCTTACTAATTGGTGTTGATTTTGGCGAAGACAGCATGACTGACTCAGGCTACCCGATGATCAGTAAACTCTGGAAAAGAGGTACAGACCTCAATGATGCAACGGTATTAATGCGAGGTGAGAGGTCCGATGTAGCTATAAGTGCTTTCTGCTTAGAACTAAGCAATGAACGTCGAGAAATCATGATAAACAGATCTTTGACTTTCTTCACCTCAGAAATTTATTGGCTGGCTCAAGATACTCTCACGCCTGTTAAACTGCCCATACCTGAAAAGTCAGACCTAAATTGTGAATTTAAAGATCAGATGCTGCTTACTATCAATGAAGATTGGCGAGGCTTTAAAAACGGTGACTTGCTGTCATTTTCATTCGATGATTTCATAAAGATAGGTGATATAGAAAACCTTAACTTGGTTTATTCACCCAATGAGCGTTCATCACTCGGTAGTATAGGCTCGACTAAAAATAAGCTACTAATCAGCATCTTGGAAAATGTAGTAGGAAATGCCTATGCCTTTGATTGGAATGATGGAAAATGGTCTTCTGAAATACTAGATTTTAAAAATATTGGTTCGATCAACATCGGTGCGACTGATGACAAGGAAGATGAAGCCTTTATTATTACCGATGGCTTTTTATCCCCTAGTACATTGTGGTTATACAACACAGCAACACATGAGAAACGACACGCCAAATCCTTACCGGAATGGTTCGATGCTTCTACTATGGTCATCGAGCAGTTTGAAACGGCTTCAAGTGATGGCACATTGATACCTTACTTTGTGGTGCGTTCCAAAGATTGTAAGCTGGACGGTAAGAACCCCACACTACTTTATGCTTATGGTGGTTTCGAAATTTCACTAACGCCAAGTTATTCTCCAATTCAAGGTAAACTCTGGTTGGAACAGGGGGGCGTTTATGTTCTAGCAAATATTCGTGGCGGTGGGGAATTTGGTCCAAAGTGGCATCAAGCAGGATTAAAAACAAATCGCCAACTGATCTTTGATGATTTTATTGCAGTTGCGGAAGACCTAATCAACAAGAAGATTACCTCATCTCAG
>CALISP010000095.1 GCA_938041705.1 uncultured Cocleimonas sp.
GGGCCCTGAAACACGTGAAATAACTGACTCATTGGATGAATTAGGAAATACCACAGCAGCAATTGGTAAAGGGTTTGCTATCGGTGCAGCAGCTCTAGCTGCTTTAGCCATCATCTCGGCTTACATTGAAACTATTTCTCACCAAAAAGAGGATTTTAGTTTACTGATCAATGATCACTTAGTCTTAGCAGGCATGTTCTTAGGTGGAATCTTCCCTTTCTTAATCAGTGCAATAACGATGAATGCGGTTGGCGAAGCCGCTTTTGATATGATCAAAGAGATCCGTCGACAATTTAAAGAAATTCCAGGCTTACTTGAAGGCACAGCTGAACCAGATACAGAGCGATGTGTAGATATCGCAACAACAGCTGCACTTAAGCGCATGGTTTTACCCGGAGTGTTAGCTGTATTCTCGCCTGTAGTGGTTGGTTTCATACTCGGCCCAGAAGCCTTAGGTGGCATGCTTGGTGGCGCTTTAATTTGCTGTGTATTGTTAGCCCTTACTATGGCTAATGCTGGTGGTGTTTGGGACAATGCTAAAAAACATGTTGAGAAGGGTAATCTTGGAGGCAAAGGCTCAGATACTCATACTGCTGTGGTGGTTGGTGACACTGTTGGAGACCCATTCAAAGATACATCAGGGCCAGCGATGAATATTCTCATCAATGTTATGGCAATTGTCTCTCTAGTTATTGCTCCCCTATTGGTTTAAATAAGAGCTTAGTAAGTAGTAATATAAAACAATCACCCTAACGTTAGTTAGGGTGATTGTTAGCAACTAATAAAAAGTTATTGATCCTCTATAGTCTTATAATTTTTCTATAAATCAGATAGCGGCATAACAATGCGGATAAAAAGAAAACCTGCGCGCCATACCAAACATAAAAACCTAAACCAAATTCCTTAATAAATACCTTTTCATAATTTAAACCTATCGGTATTTCATAAAAAAGAATAGTGCCTGAAGCCAATAATAAAGCCAAAATACTCAATAACATCGCAGTAAATGGCTTCTTTGAAGCTATCAAAAAAGCCAATAAATTTAAAGGATTGGCGTACCAAGCAAATTGAATAAAAACCATACCCAACCAACCTGTTAATAAAACCCAATAACCATAAATATTATCTGCAGAAGTAAAAAACACAGGTAATAAGAGTGAAAAAGTAAAACAAGCCAAACCCATGAACATAAAAATGTTTACGCTCAGGGATAAAAGTGAAAGTGCAGTAATCTGATAATTAATGGCAGTATTATTCATACTTCAAAAGTAAATGAATTAAGAATCTTAAGCTTGCTATTAATTTCAAATGGTGTGTTTCTTATGATGAATGCTTTCATCCACGCACCATTTATCGCTTTTAGCGTTAGTTTGCAGATTAAATAAACTATAATTTCATCAACACTAAAAATAAAAAATAATATTTCATAAAATGACAAGTTTTTTCACACAGTCAATAAGTCGGATGGTCATGGCAAGCTTTGTCTTCGTGCTACTGTTGCCGCTTGGCTTTATTATTTCTTATTTGAATCAGCATTCTTGGAGTATTGCCCAGTCTGAATTACAAGAAAAGCACCTGATGCTTGCTAAAAGTATGGAAGTACCCATTCTTCAATATGTAGATTCTTATAAAAAATCCTTAAACGTGTTTTTAGACTCAACAAACTTTGCAGAAAAAAATAACACTGAAATAAAGCCGCTAATACACAGCTTTGTTAATTCACTTGATAATCTTTCATCAATTTCATATACATCAATTAATACAGGGAAAACCCTAATTAGTATTAATGACAAATATAAAGTGAGAGGTAGCAACAACTTAAAACCTTTTAGTTATCATAGAACTGAAAGCAAATATAGAAAATATAATATTACTAATTCGATTTCTTCTGTAATAAGAAGTAGTGTATCCAGAAAACCAGTAGTTGTTATAAGCCATCATATTATTGGCCCTGATCAAAATAAAAAAGGATCAATTTTTATTGAGTTAGAACTAACACCTATTGCTGACATGTGTAGAAAAATACGATTTGGCGAAAAAGGACACTGCGCAATCACTGATGACAAAGGTCAAGTCATTGCGCATCCAAAAGAAGAACTTGAGGCTGAAATACATAATATTGCTGAAATAGGTATATTGAATAAGATGAGAGAAGCCAAGAATGGTGTTTGGTCATTCTATTCTCCAATATTAAAAGAAGACATGATTGCGGGTTACAATACAGTTGAAGGATTAGGATGGGGAATCATCATTCCACAGCCAGAATCAGAATTAGAATCACCCTTTAAGGCCGTTATCAATACCATTTTGACATGGTTAGCTGTTGGCATTGTTATATCTCTATTGGTCGCTTATATCCTTGGTCATCAAATCACAAAGCCATTAAATTCATTGGTAACAAAATCTAAAGAAATTGGTATTCGTGCTGACACTTTTAATCTAGGAGCCATCCCTAAAAACAGCCCGGAAGAAGTAACTGAATTGTGGAGTGCCCTATCAGCTTTAGTTGATCGATTACATGATTCAAATAAGGAAGTTAGGAAGTTAAACTATTCTTTGAGTAAAGACATTGAAAAAGCTACTTCTAAATTAAGAGCAACAAATTTACATTTATATAAAATGAGCAGCATGGACCATTTGACTCAAATAGCAAATAGAAGGTTTTTTGAAGATAGTCTAAACAAAATATTTAAAAGTAATTCCAATGAGAATGTAGGCATTATCGTGATTGATGTAGACAAATTCAAACATATCAATGATCATTATGGCCATGAAGCTGGCGACTTAGCACTAAAACATATCGCCAATATAATGAAA
>CALISP010000096.1 GCA_938041705.1 uncultured Cocleimonas sp.
CGCTCTTTCATGGGCTACTGCTGGTGGATCAGGATTTCGTGGTTCGCGTAAAAGTACTCCTTTCGCAGCACAGGTTGCCGCGGAATCAGCAGGTGAAGCTGCAAAGCAGTTTGGTTTAAAAAACCTTGATGTTCATGTAAAGGGTCCAGGCCCTGGTCGTGAGTCTGCTGTTCGTGCTTTAAATAATATAGGTTATAAAATCACTAACATTATTGATGTTACACCTATCCCCCATAATGGTTGTCGTCCACCTAAAAAGCGTCGAGTGTAGTCGGAGAGTTATAATGGCCAGATATATAGGACCAAAGTGTAAGTTAATGCGTCGTGAAGGTACTGATCTTTACTTAAAAGGACGTGGTCGTGCACTAGAAAATAAGTGTAATCTAGAGAAAGTTCCAGGTGTTCATGGTGAGCGCCGTACACGACTATCTGATTATGGTATCCAGTTACGCGAAAAGCAAAAAGTTCGTCGTATCTATGGAGTTCTAGAAAAGCAGTTCAGAAACTACTTTAAAGAAGCAGTTAGACAGAAAGGATCTACAGGTGAAAATCTACTTCAGCTCCTAGAATGTCGTCTTGATAATGTAGCTTATCGTATGGGTTACGGATCAACACGTGCAGAAGCAAGACAATTAGTAAGTCATAAGTCAATTATGGTTAACGGGAAATCTGTAAATATCCCGTCTTACCAAGTTAAGGCTGGAGATATTGTCTCTGTTCGTGAGAAAGCTAAACAACAAACTAGAATTCAAGATGCTGTTGCAGTTGCAGAGCAAGTTGGTATTCCAGAATGGCTTGAAGTTGATGCGAAGAAACTTGAGGGCACTTTTAAGGCTGCTCCAGAGCGTGAAGAATTACCAGCAGAGATTAATGAATCTCTAATTGTAGAACTTTACTCTAAGTAAACATTTACAGTTTACTTACCGAATTTTTGAGGTTTACATTTTGTCTAAAACAACAGATTTACTAAAGCCGCGTAATATCCAGGTCAAAGACCTAGGTAATCACACGTCTAAAATAGTTCTAGAACCTCTCGAAAGGGGTTTTGGTCACACTTTAGGTAATGCTTTGCGCAGAATCTTACTTTCATCTGTACCGGGTTGTGCTGTAACAGAAGTTAAAATAACGGGTGTTGATCACGAATATACAGCTTTGGACGGAGTTCAAGAAGATGTTGTTGATATTCTTCTTAACCTCAAGAAGTTAGCTTTTCGTCTTAATACTAAAGAAGAAGTTTCTCTTGATCTTCGTAAGCAAGGGCCTGGAGTAATTACTGCTGGTGATATTCAACTAGATCATGATGTTGAAATTGTTAATCCAGATGCTGTAATAGCAACTTTAACAACAGACACTGAATTAGAAATGTCTATCAAAGTTGAGAAAGGAAGAGGTTATCAACCAGCTCCTACTCGTCGTGGTCCAGATTCACCAGAGCTTCCTTTAGGGACGTTGGTTTTAGATGCATCATTTAGTCCAGTAGTTAGAGTTTCTTATGATGTGGATAGTGCTCGTGTTGAGAATAGAACTGACTTAGATAAATTAATAATTGAATTGCAATCAGATGGATCAATCGATGCTGAAGAGACAATCAGTGATGCAGCTACAATTTTACATGAGCAATTAGCTGTTTTCTTTGATCTAACGATCATTGAGCCAGAGCCAGAAGTTGAGCCAGAGCCAGAGATTGACCCTGTTCTATTACGTCCAGTTGATGATCTTGAGTTAACTGTTAGATCAGCTAACTGTCTGAAAGCCGAGCAAGTTTACTATATTGGTGACCTTGTACAGAAGACTGAGGTTGAGTTGTTGAAAACTCCTAATCTTGGTAAGAAGTCTTTAACTGAGATCAAAGATATCTTAGCATCTCACGGATTAACGCTAGGGGCACGTCTCGAAAATTGGCCTCCAGCTTCTATTGAAACAAAAGATCTCAGAGTGGGTTAATCTTTACTTGATATAAGTAAGATACTTGACTGATTAGAATTAAATACAAGGTTTACAAAAATGCGTCATCATAAAATAGGCAGACAACTTAGTCGTAATAGCAGCCACAGAAAAGCGACATTACAAAGTTTATCTACAGCTTTAATTAAGCATGGTGGAATAAAGACTACTGTTGCAAAAGCTAAAGAATTACGTCGTGTAGCTGAGCCATTAGTAACTCGTGCCAAAATAGATTCTGTTCATAATCGTCGTACTGCTTTTGCACGTTTACGCGATGATGAATGTGTAGGAATTCTATTTAAAGAATTAGGTCCTCGTTATAAAGAGCGTGCTGGGGGATACACTAGAATAATCAAATGTGGTTATAGAGCAGGTGATAATGCTCCGATGGCATACATTGAATTTGTTGATAGACCTGAAGCCGAAGCTGCAGAGTAACTTCAATACATTTAAAAAAACCGAGATTTCATCTCGGTTTTTTTTTGGTTTTTTTTCTTGATTACCTCGAATGAAACTTAATTTATTAGAAACAATTATGGTTTTAATTTGAATCAGTTTTTCTTTTATTCTGTAATAGTTTGTCGAAACAATGTATTTCTTCCACAATTGTACAATGACAGTAGTAACTCAATGTTTAAATGCTTGTATTGAATCAGTAAGATTGACTCTTACTCATAATTTCATACACTATAAAGCTAGTAAATTTAACGGAATGTAAGGAACAGGTAGTCTTATGAGTGTGCAGCGTAAAGATTGGAAAACAGAAGAAATTGAATCATTATTTAATTTATCGTTCAATGATTTAATATTCAAAGCACACTCTACACATAGAGATAATTTTAATCCTAATGAAGTTCAGATTAGTACTTTACTAAGTATTAAAACAGGTGCTTGTCCAGAGGATTGTTCTTACTGTTCTCAAAGTTCAAAAAATGATACGGGTCTAGAAAGAGAGCGTTTGCTTG
The DNA here is from genome assembly GCA_938041705.1 of uncultured Cocleimonas sp. Taxonomy (GTDB): domain Bacteria; phylum Pseudomonadota; class Gammaproteobacteria; order Thiotrichales; family Thiotrichaceae; genus Cocleimonas. The sequence continues at coordinate 2,910 of CALISP010000096.1, forward strand.
AACTTAATGAAGTCATTAATGCGGCTTCTGAAGCCAAAGATAATGGAGCAACGCGTTTTTGTATGGGAGCAGCATGGCGCAACCCTACTGATAAAAGTCTCGATAAAGTAATTGATATGATAAAGGCAGTAAAGGGCATGGGAATGGAGACCTGTGTTACTTTAGGGATGTTGGAGGAATCACAAGCAGTAAAGTTAAAGGAAGTTGGTTTAGATTATTACAATCACAATCTTGATACTTCTCCTGAATTCTACGGTACTGTTATCTCTACTAGGACTTATCAAGATCGCTTAGATACACTCTCACATGTTCGTGACGCAGGAATAAACGTTTGTTCTGGGGGTATCCTTGGAATGGGTGAAACACGCCGTGATCGTGCGCGTTTACTTCAAGAACTTGCTAATCTTCCTAAAGCCCCAGAATCAGTTCCTATCAATGATTTAGTTCAGGTAAAAGGGACTCCGCTTGATGGAATAGATAAGTTAGATCCTTTCGAATTCATTCGTACAATAGCGGTTGCTAGAATTATCATGCCTACGTCATATGTACGTTTATCTGCAGGTAGAGCAGAAATGAATGATGAAATGCAGGCTTTATGTTTCTTTGCAGGTGCTAACTCTATGTTTTACGGTGATCGTCTTTTAACTACTGATAACCCAGAAGAGTCTGATGATCAAAAATTATTTGCACGTTTAGATATACAAGCTGAGAAGAGCTCTAATGAAGCCGTTAATAACATAAATGAAAAGCAAATAGCTTAGTGATAAATAAAGTTATTTATTTTTTAAAATAGTATTAAAAAGTGTTGATGTTGAATATTAAATTCAGCATAATACCTGCCTTGTTTTTAAATGCCCTTGTGGGAGAAGTACCTTGCCAAATATAACATCAGCTAAAAAACGTGCTCGTCAATCAGAAGTGAGACGTCAACATAACAAACACATCCGTTCAGGCATGCGTACTACTGTTAAAAATGTATTATATGCTATTGAAGCAGGCGATAAAGTTGCTGCTTCTGAAGCTTATAAGATTGCTGTTCCTGCAATTGATGCTAGTGTTTCTAAAGGGATCATGCATAAGAATAAAGCAGCTCGAAGTAAAAGTCGTTTGAATTCTAGAATTCAAGCACTGTAAACTTAGTTTGCTCTAGAAAAACCAGCTATTAGCTGGTTTTTTTTTGCCTACGGTTTATTCGATAGTTACTACTTATTAACAATATTACGAACGTCTTTCATCCAATAGTAGTTGCTTCAAAAATCTACATTCTCATTTAAAGGCATCACACTGCTTTTTACCTATATAGATATCTTTCATAATATTATCTTATTTAAACTGTAACTCTTAAATAATTTAACCATCACTAATCAGCTTAGTTGAGCCTTTTAAGCTTGTTTTCATTGTTGTGGTTAAGGAGCAATGAGACATTGTTCAATTGTATAGATAGTTATTAACCTAATGTCTCAAGTCACTTTTTCTCAACGTATGATAACCAAGTTAATTGACTGGTTATTAGCTTTATTAGGTGCGAGCATTTTACTTTGGTTTTTTGTAACTCAGCCGGTAATGAGTACGGTTACAAACAATACTAATCAAATAGCTAATACAAATGAGTTGAAAAGACATGTCCAATTACTTACTAATGGTTATGCGCCTAGAACAATTAATTATGATAACTTAAACAATACTGCAGATTATATTTATCAAGAATTTGCTCGCGTTGGTATCCCTGAATACCAAGCAATACATACTTTATCAAAACAATACCATAATGTTTCTTTGCAACTTGGCCCTGATACTCGAGAACTTTATGTTATAGGCGCACATTATGATGCTGAAGACGATTCTATTGATACAGAGGGTAATGCAAGTGGGGTAGCTACTTTAATTGAGCTAGCACGACATTTAGCACTCAATAACGATAAACTAAACATTGGTGTTATCTTAATTGCTTATCCTTTGTCACTTAATCAGTCAGATAATCGGATCAATACAGGAAGTTATTTCCATGCTGACTCATTAAAGAGAATGAACAAAAAAGTCCGTTTAATGATTTCGTTAGATAGCGTAGGACAAGACAACTCTATAGCTGCTTTTGAAAGGCATCCTTACAAATTTATGGATATATTGAATCCGTCTAAAGCAAACCATTTATATATGGTGGGTAGACTCAAAGATTTTAAAAATATAAGACAATTAAAAAGAGTCTTTAATAGCACTTCTGCTTTATCTTTGAATTCGCATACTCTTTTTGAGAGTTTTAATAAAACACAATCTAGTGATCATGTTAATTATTGGAATCAAGGCTTCCCTGCTGTATTGATTAGCGATAATTTGGAGAAAGGTAAGTTAGAAAAGAATGATACTAATACTGAAATTAAAGACCGATTGGATTATGTTAAAATGGCTATGCTTGTAAACGGTTTATACCAATCTGTAATTAAAACGAGTACCGGGGCAGCGGATAGAACCTTGTTGGCACAACGCTCTAGAAATAAGAAAGTTAATTCATTAGTACGATAGTAAAGGATGTCTTTAAAAGACACCCCCCCGACTTTTGTAGTAATACTTGAAGCTGAATCAAAATATATTAAAGAGCTAAACGAGTAATTAATTCGTATTGTTATGAAGGTTTTGAATAGAGTTATTTAAAATTCTGAAGATAATTTACTCAGGTTCATTTAATGCTTGCATAGGTCCGCCTCTAAAAGGAGCAAAGCCTGTGCCAAATATAACGCCAGCATCTAATAAATCAGCGTCCTCAACAATACCTTCATCTAAACACTTTTGGGATTCATTGGTCAGTTTTTCTATTAAACGTTGTTGTAATTGATCAACATCACCATTCCAGTCACTTTTTCCAGTATTTTGTTTTTTACCATTCTTCCACTGATAGAAGCCTTCACCAGATTTTTTCCCTAATTTACCTGCAGCAACTTCTCTATCAAGTGTTGTAGGTAGTGTTACTTCAACTGTATCGGCTAATATTTTACCTACATGTAAGCAAATATCTAAACCTACTGTGTCTGCAAGTTCTAGTGGCCCCATTGGCATGCCATAATCAACGGCAGCTTTATCTACTACTGCGACAGGGATACCTTCCTGTTGAGCAGTTACACCTTCTAAAATATATGGCATTAGGATTCGGTTTATTAAGAAACCTGGTGAGCTTTTAACTGGGAGTGGTAGCTTACCTATATGAGCTGCAAATGACTGAGCTTGTTTGACCACCGTTACATTTGTCTTTTTTGGCGTGTAGATTATTTCCAGTAAAGGCATTTTGAATACAGGATTAAAGAAATGCAGTCCTACCAAGCGTTGTGGTTTTTTCATTGCTTTAGCAATATCGCTCAGTGGAATACTTGAGGTATTGGTTGCGATAATCGCGTCTGGCTTAGCTTTAGCTTCTACTTCTTTAAAGATACTTTGTTTTGCTTCAAGGTTTTCATAAATCGCTTCAATAATCACGTCTGCATTAGAAATCCCTTGTCCATGAAGGTCTGGAGTTAGATTATCTTGAGCTTCCATAATGCGAAATTTATCTCTGCGGTAGCGACGCTTAAAGCCTGTGGTTGCCCTGCCCATTACACGACCTAGTGCATCAGTACTTATATCTTGTATAGTTACTTTCATGCCTTGCATGGCGCACCATGCCGCAATATCTCCACCCATTACACCGCCACCAATTACATGTACGTGCTTTGGGGTGAATAAAGACTTATCGCCTAACGCTTTCAAACGATTTTGTAGAAAGAATACACGTGCTAGATTTCTAGCTGTGTCAGTCATTCCAAGTTGTAAAACTGATTCAGCTTCGGCTGCATACATTTCATCGCCAACACTGCCGTGGGCTTCCCAAAGATTAATTAAGGCATAAGGAGCAGGGTAATGTTCTTGTTTTGCTTTAGAAGCAACTTGCTTGCGCATCTGCATCGCAACCAATTTCCTCATTGGGCCAAGTTCTAGTAATTTTGCACTTTTTGGTGCTTGTTTTTTTGTAGGTTTTCGTAAGACTGTTTGTATTGCAGTGTTTCTAAGTTGTCTTAGAGGTACACACATATCAACCAAGCCTATCTTAGCTGCTTGACGTGGTAACAAATTCTTTCCTGTTAACATCATTGGCATCGCTTGTAATACGCCTATCCGTCTGATTGAGCGAACTGTTCCACCAAAGCCCGGATGAATACCTAACTTAACCTCAGGAAGTGATAGTTTGGTCGATGGCGCATCATCAGCAATAATGTAATCACAAGCGAGTGCGACCTCTAAGCCACCACCCATACAAAAACCTTCTACCATTGCCACTGTTGGGATAGTTAAGTCTTCAAGTTTTTTACAGGCTGTATGTCCAGCGTTAATAAATTCACGAGCTTCTTCTGGGTCTGTAATTTCACGGAATTTCTTTACATCAGCACCAGCAATGAAGCCAGTTGACTTCCCTGAGTATAAGATAAGACCTTTAGCACTTAATTTTGATATTTCGTCACATGCTTTATCAAGTTCATTAACTACTTCAGGGCTAATTACATTAGCTGCTTCATCTTTAACATCGATGTTTAACCAAGCAATGTCATCTTCGATAGTCAATGAAAAATGTTTGAAGTCTTTATCTAACAAATTAGTGCTAGGTAAATTTTTATTCATATTATCTTTGCTCATAACGCCTCCACCAACATTGAACCACCTTGACCACCACCAATACAAAGTGAGGCAATACCTTTTTTAGCATTCTCACGTTGTAGCGTATTGGCTAAATGTAGAATGATGCGAGCACCACTGGTACCAACAGGATGGCCTAAAGAAATAGCTCCTCCATCAACATTCAAACGATCATTAGGGATTTCACCAATTGCTTTTGATAGACCTAATTCATTTTTACAGTACTCAGGATCATTTAAAGCTAATACACAGGCCTGTACCTGAGCAGCAAAGGCTTCGTTTATCTCCCAGTAGTCGACCTGTTTATGCGTTAAGTTGTGATGCTCTAGTGTTTTAGCAATGGCATGTGCAGGACCTAGTCCCATCTCTGAAGGACTTAAGCCTGCCCATTGGGCAGAATTCAATTTGGCGATTGGAGTTAAGCCATGTTTTTTTATTGCTTCTTCACTCGCAAGAATTAAACTGGTTGCTCCATCAGTAATCTGTGAGCTATTTGCAGGAGTGACTGCGCCATAAGGTTTGTCAAAAAATGGTTTTAGCTTTGCTAGTTTTTCAACAGAACTATCAGGACGAACACCATCGTCTTCTGTGTAGACATTGCCCTTTTCATCATAGAGAGGTTCAATTTCATCAAGATGACCTGCTTCCATAGCGGCAGTTAAACGTAAGTGACTTTGTACAGAATATTGATCCATCTCTTCGCGGCTAATACCAAATCTGTAGGCAAGGTTTTCAGCTGTTTGTCCCATATTTAAACCAACAACAGGATCAGTTAAGCCTCGCATTAATGCAATAACAGGGGCAAAGAAACGTCCTCTTAACTTGCTTATTGCTTGAACTTTAGC
>CALISP010000097.1 GCA_938041705.1 uncultured Cocleimonas sp.
AAAATTCATCGGTTTCCATTGTTCAGCATAGTTATCGATAATAGTGATTTTCGGTAATTCCATCGGCTGCGCATTAACGTTAGCAGGAGGTCTATCACCATACTGTGTATTTCCACGAGAATCTTTCCACTTGTATAAACCTTCAGCATGAATAGAAGCTTGAGATAATATCAATGAAAGAACGCAGCATAACGGAGTTAAAGTTTTCATAATCTAGCCTTGAAAAACATGAAATTGACTCGATTATATCAAGTATTCACTGTTATTTAGTGATTTTCCGATAAAGTCTATGCGATAACTAAATTAGAATAACGATAGATGCTTTAAACCTTAACATTAGGCTGATCGATGAACAAAGAGCTACAACCAAAAAATATTACTGAACGTAAATGGGGTGCTGCAATTCATGCATCAGCATTTGCGGGTATGTTATTTCCTTTGGCTTTGGCGCTAGGGCCTTTATTAATTTGGATGTTGAAAAAACATGATAGTGATTATCTTGATGCTCAAGGTAAAAAAGCGATTAACTTTCAGTTAACTATCTTGGTTGCATCATTTTTCTTTGTGTTAATTGCAGCTTTAATAAAGCCAGTTATAGCAGTGGCGTTTATGACAGGTATCTGTGGTTTAGTGTTTGCAGTTATGGCGGGAGTGGTGGTATTCAAAGAAGGTGATTTTGACTATCCATTCTCTCTTAATATTATTAAATAGTTTATAACCTATCCTCAGTTTACCCTTAGATATTGTTTTAGCTGCGTATTCTTATTCAAGTTAATAACGTAATATTTAAAAACGTCCAAATCCCCAAGAAAATGCCTGTTTAAGGTGCTCAGTTCCGCCCACCCTTACACCATGAAACATAATTTCAGCCATTTTTACTGAGTCTCTTATTCTGGACACGTCGATCATTAGTTCAGCATCAGCTTTTAGTCTAGCCACATCTTCACCAGGAAAGCCGCACCAATACTTTAGGTCGTGCAAAAAACAAGCTTCGTAAATGCTAATGCCGCTCGTTATATCTGGCCACATCGAACAACCATCACTGACAAAAGGTTTTGCGGGTGGATCTTTTTCGATTTTTTTCCAGATTTCCGGTAAGTCATAAACCTCACAAATTTCTTTAATCGTTTCAAGCGATACTTCTGAATTAATTTCAGGCAATTTATAATCTGTTCTAATTTTAGAGTTACTCATGAGGGTGTTCTTTATCTGTTAATATTATGAATTTAATTATAACTGTTTCTTAACGCTCATGTATTTTGATCAACGCGACAATGATAAGCAACCTGCCTCTAAGGCCGAAAAAATATTTATTCTAGTGATAAGTGCGTTATTTTTATTCATGATGATAATGGAAATTTATACTAATTTTGAACCGAAGAAATTAGGTGCTTTATTATTTGTGGTTTTTTGGATTCCTTTGCTTTTTATTCATGAATTTGGGCATGCACTAATGGCTAAACTATTAGGTTGGCAAGTAAAGAAGGTGGTTTTGGGTATCGGAAAAATTATGATGACCAGTAGTTTGTTTAATGCTCCGGTTGAAATTAGATCGATTCCATTGGAAGGTTTTGTTCAAATTGCTCCAAGAAACACCAAATTAGCGCGTTTTAAACATGCATTAATCTATTTTGCTGGGCCGGGTATTGAGTTGTTTGTTTTTTTTGCGATTGTTTTTTGGCTAGGTGGCTTTGATCAGTTTTTCATGGTGACTAACGAATACACTCGTATTGCCTTACAAAGTTTTGCTTTTGCTGCTCTAGCTGGAGCAGTTTTAAACTTAATCCCAATGGGTATTACTACTAAAGATGGTAGTACGCCAAATGACGGTATGGGAATTTTACTTTGTTTATTCTCATCCGGCATGGATTACGAAATGTGGATCCGAGAAGATGAGATTGAAACTAAGAAAATAAGATCACAAGATAAGAAAACTGATCATTCTGAATTCTAATTGAGTCTATTTTAAGTTTACAACACCCCCTTACTTTTACATGGTTTTATTATATTTATTGAAACCTATTCTGTTCTGACTAATTTAACTTCGTCCAAGCATTGGTTTCGCTGTGTGTTGCATTAATGCCTAGCGAATAGCTTTTGATCCTCATCTAAATCATTTTTCTTTTGCAAAAGCTATTGTCAATTGACCAAGCATTGTAAAACTGTTGAGCAATACGACCTGATCTACTGCCTCTTTCTCCTGCAAAGCGAGCTGCAAGTACATGAAGATGAGCTTGGTCATTTATATCTTCATCTGTGAATAGCATATCAACAATTGATAAATATTCATTCTGAGCCATAGGATAAAACGACAATGACATGCCGAACCTATCAGCTAAAGACATTTTTTCTTGTACAGTATCAGCTGCGTGTATTTCGCCATTAAGACTTGATTGTTCGTTATTGCTCATGCGTTCTGGAATAAGATGGCGTCTATTTGAAGTGGCGATAATGAGTACATTTTCAGGAGGCTTTTCAATAGACCCTTGTAAGGTGCTTTTTAATTCTTTATAGGTGGTTTCACCTTCTTCAAATGAAAGATCATCACAGAAAATGATGAAACGATAATCAAGATCTCGAATTTCATCAGTTATTTCGATTAGCCAGCGTAGGTCATCTTTCGGGATTTCGATTACCCGAAGTTTGCGTTGATGATATTCATTAAGCGCCGCTTTTATCAAAGATGACTTACCTGTACCGCGAGCCCCCCAAAGCAAAATATGGTTGGTTGGTTTACCTTCTAGAAAGTTCTCAATATTTCCAATAAATGCTTTTTTTTGCCTATCAATACAAAGTAGTTTGTCGAGTTCTAATAAATCGACATCATTAACCGCTTTGAGTTTTTCTTGTCGTGTGCGCCAAGTTGCAGCAATGCTCTTGTCCCAGTTTATTGTCATATGTTTTATCTCAAAGCCATTAATGCACCATAGTGGTGCCAATATTTATAGTTTGTCTTTAATCGGTGCGTTATTAAAAATAGCGTTTCGATCATAACAAAATAAGCCCTAAAAAATATGCTATTTATCCTCAGCTTATATACTAAAGTTAAAAACAATCTTTTCGTATATATTTGGCACATCTTTTGCTTTACTTATATTAAGTATTTAATAAATGTAATCATCGTTATCACATTGATGATTATACTATTTAAGTTAGAGCAAATTTAAAGTTTATTTAAGGAGTAACTAATGAGTGGAAGTGAGTCACGCGCACAAGCGGTTTTTCAGATCACAAACAGTGAGCCAATGTCTGTTAAAAAGCCAAAGTCTCTAGATAAGACATGGGCAACAGATGTTTTTACTTTAGTAAAAATGGAAGAAGCTCTATCTAAGAATGCGTTTAAAGCGGTAAAAAAGACTGTTGAAACAGGTGGTGCATTAGACGCTGGTACAGCAGATATTGTTGCTGCAGCAATGAAAGATTGGGCAATGTCAAAAGGCGCCAATTATTTCTCTCATATTTTCTACCCAATGACAGGAGCTTCAGCTGAAAAACATGATGGCTTCATCATTTCAGATTCTACTGGTAAAGCAATAACAGAATTCACTGGAAGTCTCTTAATTAAGGGTGAACCAGATGGTTCATCGTTTCCTAACGGAAGTATTCGTGTAACTAATGCAGCACGTGGTTATACAGCATGGGACCCTACCAGCCCTGCTTATATAATGCAGACTGATAATGGAGCGACTCTTTGTATTCCGTGTATCTTTATTTCATGGTCTGGTGAATCACTGGACAAAAAAGTGCCATTACTTCGTTCTAATTCAGCAATGAATGATGCGGCACAAAAAGTATTGAAGTTAATGGGTGAGCAGAAAGTCACTACATTAAATTCAAGTTGTGGCGCTGAGCAAGAATACTTTTTAATAGACTCAAATTTCGCTAATCTTCGTCCCGACTTATTACTTGCTGGTCGTACATTATTTGGAGCGGCACCTGCAAAAGGTCAAGAATTTGATGATCATTACTTTGGTGCGATTCCTCCACGTGTACAAGTCTACATGCAGGATGTTGAAAACCAGCTTTATCGTTTGGGCATTCCAGCTAAAACTCGTCATAACGAGGTTGCTCCGGGTCAATTTGAAATTGCACCTTACTACGAAGCAGCAAACGTAGCAGCTGATCATCAACAGTTATTAATGACGGTTCTTAAAAATACAGCTAAGAAACATGGCTTTGTTTGTTTAATGCACGAAAAACCATTCGCTGGCATTAACGGTTCCGGAAAGCACGTAAATTGGTCTGTAGGCAATTCAACACAAGGTAACTTGCTTGATCCTGGTACTACACCTCATTCAAACCTCAACTTTCTACTATTTTGTGGTGCAGTTATTCGTGGTGTTAATAAGTTTGGTCCTCTACTGCGTGCGGTTATCGCTACTGCGGGTAATGATCATCGTTTAGGCGCTAACGAAGCTCCACCTGCCATTCTTTCTGTTTATTTAGGTTCTCAGATTGAAGGTATCTTTGATCAAATCAAAGCGGGCAAGTTAGATAACGCTGATGAAGGCGGATTGATGGACATGGGTCTATCGCAAATCATGCCATTTGCTAAAGATGCAGGTGATCGCAATAGAACGTCACCATTCGCATTTACTGGTAATCGTTTCGAATTCCGTGCAGTGGGTTCAGATCAGTCAGTGACTGGTCCATTAATTGCAATGAATACTATGCTTGCTGATTCATTGAATTGGATTTCTGGTGAGTTAGAAATAGAGCTAAAGAGTAATAGCGATACAACCGCTGCTACTATAGCCGTACTGAAAAAACTAATGAATGAAAATGGCCAAGCAGTTTTCGGTGGCGATGGTTACTCATCAGAATGGCATAAAGAAGCAGTTGAACGCGGACTTAAAAACTTACCAACAACCGCTGATGCACTTCCATATTTACGTGATGCTGCGGTTAAAGAGCTATTCTCAAGTACGGGTGTATTATCACCGATTGAGTTAGAAAGTCGTTACGAAGTATATTCTGAACAATACATTTTAACGATTGAAGTTGAAGCAAAGCTCGTTATTAATATGACTAAAACTTCTATTTACCCAGCAGCAACACGTTATTTAACTGATCTTGCAATGGCATCAACAGCAGCATCTGAAATGGGTGTTGAGATAGATAATAGTATTGCTGCAGGTGTCGCTGAAAATATTAACGGCATGATGACTGCTGTTAAAAAATTAGAAGATGCACTTGCAAAAGATGGTTACAAATCTGAAGAAGAGCATATGCAATTCTGCGCTAATACAATCAGAAGTCTTATGGATGAAACACGAGGACACGTTGATGCACTTGAAGGTGTGGTTGCTGATGATTTATGGCCGTTGCCAACATATCAAGAAATGCTCTACATTAAATAATCAATTCATCTCTAAGGCTCGTGATTTCTCCACTTTGAAGTCACAAGTTCTAGAGGAAATCTGAATATTAATGTTTTACAAAAAAGACTGCTTAGGCGGTCTTTTTTGTATTTAAATGATTTTAAAAAACACACCTCCCTACTTTTAGGTACTTTTATCAGATAAACACTTATGGTTACTTGACCTCTGCGTTATATGATTCAAAATACTCTCCCTAAATTTTTATTGCTGAAAGACACACATGAAGAAAGAATTCCATCCAGGTCAACGTTGGGTTAGTAATACTGAATCTGCATTAGGTATTGGTTTTATCGAGAAGGTTGAAGGTCGTTTGCTGACGATTATTTTTCCAGCTGTTGATGAGACTCGCGCATACGCAACTGATAATGCGCCGTTGAATAGGGTGCAATACCCTGTGGGAGAAACAATAAATACTGAGGGTAATGCAGGAAAGGTTCGTATTACTGGCCATAGTGAACATAATCATTGTATCGTTTATGAGGGTCTTAATGGTGCGGGAGAAGAAGTTAAGGTTCATGAGTTGGAACTGGATAGTTTCTCACAGTTTAGTCAGCCACAAGATCGTTTGTTTGCAGGACAAGTAGATAAACTTGCACACTTTGAACTACGTGTAGCGACACAACGTCATTTACACAGACAGCAACAGTCTGATAGCTATGGTCTAGCAGGGCCTCGTATCCAACCCTTAGCTCATCAATTATATATTTCTCATCAAGTTGCTCGTCGTCATGCCCCTCGTGTTTTGCTGGCGGATGAAGTAGGTTTAGGTAAAACCATTGAAGCGGGATTAATTCTTCACCAACAGGTATTAACTGAGAGAGTTAAACGAGCAATAGTTATTGTGCCTGAAACTTTAGTGCATCAATGGCTGGTTGAAATGTTACGTCGTTTTAATCTCCATTTTACAATTTTAGATGAAGACCGTTGTTTTGCTATTGAAGATGAAGGCGATGAAGAAACTCATATCAATCCATTTGAAAGTGCTCAGTTAGTATTATGTAGTCTTGATTTTTTAAGCGAAAATTCTGTACGTCATCAACAAGCAGTAGCGGCAGGCTGGGATATGATGATTGTTGATGAGGCACATCATTTAAACTGGAGCGAAACGCATGTTAGCAATGAATATGCTTGTATTGAATCTCTGTCTTTAGAGGTTCCTAGCTTATTATTATTGACGGCAACACCAGAGCAGCTTGGCGTCGAAGGGCATTTTGCGCGACTACGTCTGCTTGATCCTGATCGTTTTTATGATCTGAAGGAATACGTAAAAGAAGAGCAGCACTATAAACCTGTTAATGACTTGGTGCAGTGGCTACAAGATGAAAACGCTAATCCTAATGATGCCGATAAACTTACACAGTTAACTGATTATTTAGGTAAAGACTCGGTCGCCGAATATCAAAAAGATTACAACACTGTTTCTCTTATACAAAATTTACTTGATCGCCATGGTACTGGTCGAGTGCTTTACCGCAATACGCGTGATTCAGTTGGTGGATTTCCACAACGTGAGTTACATAGTTATGGATTTGAAGTGCCTGAAATATTTGCAGCTGACGCGGGTGAGTTAGTTCATCAGTTATATCCAGAGACAGACTTTGAGGCAGAAGACTGGATTCATGATGATCCTCGCGTTGAATGGTTAGAAGAATGGCTAGAAGAAAATCCTAAAGAGAAAGTACTGCTTATTTGTGCGCATGCTGAAACAGCACTCGCTTTAGAAGAGTATTTACGTTTGAGAACTACCATTAACGCTAGTGCTTTTCACGAAGGTTTAAATATTGTCGAGCGTGATCGTGCAGCAGCATATTTTGCAGCTAGTGCTAAAGATGGTGAAATTGGCGCTCAGATTTTACTTTGCTCAGAGATCGGTAGTGAAGGTCGTAATTTCCAGTTTTCTCACCATTTAGTATTGTTCGACCTACCACTTAATCCTGACTTACTAGAGCAACGTATTGGTCGTCTTGATCGTATCGGTCAAACGGAAACGATTAAAATTCATGTGCCTTATTTTGAAAATACAGCACAAGAAAAGCTTATGGACTGGTATCACAAGGGTTTAAATGCTTTCCAGCATGTTTGTCCTGTGGGTCATAGTATTTTTGAAGTATTTGAAAACGAATTGCGACGCGAACTTGTAACTAAAGATAGTAGCGGATTCGAAGATTTAGTTTCTCGAAGCAAAACATTTGCCAATCAGACTCTTGAGCAAATGCAGCAGGGCAGGGATAGATTACTCGAGCTTAATTCTTGTAATAAAGATCATGCTGAAGAAGTTGTCGATGATGTTGTAGCATCAACGAATACTGCAGAATTAAGTGGTTATATGGATGCGGTGTTTGATGAATACGGAATTGATCAACAAGTACATGGTGTCGATAGTTTTATTTTGAAGCCAACAGATCATATGTTAACGAGTGACTTCCCTGGCTTATCGGAAGATGGAATGACTGCCACCTATCAACGTGATATTGCTTTATCAAGAGATGACATGCATTTCATTACATGGGAGCATCCGATGGTCACAGGCGCGATGGATATGATCCGCACCAGTGAATTTGGTAACGCTAATTTTTGTGCTTTGCCATTAAAAAATAAAGGATACCCTAAAGGGACTTTGGTTCTAGAAGCTTTTTACAATGTGTTTTGTCCAGCTCCTAGTTTCTTGCAAATCCATCGTTACTTATCAGAATCAAGTGTGCGAATAACAATTGATAATCACGGTCGTAATTTAGCGACAGCATTAAAACATGAAGTGATTAACCACCTTGCAGAAAAAGTAAATAAGCGCACTACCCAGGATTTGATACAGCATGCTCGTCCACAAATTGAAGTGTTGATTGAAAAAGCGAGTAAACAAGTTGCTCCACAACAAGATTTAATCATTGAAACTGCACAAAAGAGCTTTGCTGAAAAAGCAAAAGATGACCTTGAGCGCTTAAAAGCACTAGCAAAAGTTAACCCAAATATACGTAAAGAAGAGATCAAACAATTAGAAGAAAATAATAAAGCTGTGATTGAATACTTATCGAATGCACAGTTAAAGCTGGATGCTATTCGTGTGGCATTAGTTACTGAATAGGACTAAATGAAAGTCGGTGCCTCTTAGACTCCTTATGAGTCAAAGAGGCAGTGTTAATAAAAGACACCTCTTTCCACCTACTTTTGCTGAATATTCTAATATAAGCGTCTATTATCCACGTCCGCGATAAGGTGGTACGCCTTGTTCTGGTACCCAAACACCTTTTGGTATTTCTCCGTGAGCAAAAAATAAATCGATCGGAATTCCTCCGCGTGGATACCAATAACCACCAATTCGTAGCCATTTAGGATCTATCTCAGCGATAATGCGTTTGGCAATCGTAATTGTACAGTCCTCATGAAATGCACCATGATTTCTAAATGCGCCTAGGAAAAGTTTAAGCGATTTACTCTCAACTAATTTTTTATCAGGTATATAGTCAATCATCATGTGCCCAAAATCTGGTTGACCTGTCATAGGGCATAAAGAGGTGAACTCTGGTGCTGTAAAGCGTACTACGTAATTAACATCAGCTTGAGGGTTGTCAACGCTTTCTAAAATAGCTTCATCGGGTGAGTTAGGTAAGTCACTCTGAATACCTAATTGTTGTAAGTCTTGATAAATATTTTTTTCGCTCATTGTTCTTTCTCTTAGATGATCACATTAATTTTATCATGATCATAACTGATAAATAATTTAAGAGATTATAACGAATTTTTAAACAATGACAGTAAGCCCATAAGCTAAAGTTTATGGGCTTACTGATTTAGGTTATTTGGTATTAATATGAGTTTTAGAGAATATTGATTCTATAAAAGTGGTCAAAAGTAGGGGGGTGTCTCTTAAGTATCTGTGTTTAGATTTTATTTATGATTAGTAGCTTCTAAAGACACCGACCATCACTCCTTGAATTTCAACATGGTCTGCAGGATAGAACATAGATTGCAATTGAGAATTAGCCGGCCTAAGTTCAACTACACCAGTATCTTTTGGGTGATAGTATTTCAATGTCGCTTCATATCTGTCTACTAGGGCAACGATAATATCGCCTTCTCTGGCAGAGGTTCTTTTTTGAATAACAACGTAATCGTCATCCCAAATGCCGGCCTCAATCATTGAGTCTCCAGCTATTTTTAGAACATAACGGTCTGGTCCACAGAATAATTGAGCGAGATTAATATTTTGTTGTTCAGGAATTGCTTCAATCGGAAAGCCCGCGGCAATTTTACCCATATAAGGTAATGAGCCTTCTTCTTCTTCAAAAGGGTCAGCTAATTGATAGGCTGATTTACCATCCGCCTCTTGTAAGTAACCATTATTAATCAAGGTACGGATATGTTTGTGGATAGTACTTCGACCAATACCAATTTCTTGCCCTATTTCTTCAAGCGTAGGTAAATATCCCATCTCTTGAGCTAGATGCTGAATCGTTTTTAAGACTAATGACTGCTTTGAGGTAAGCATGGCGTTCTCTGATTGTTTACTCGATTCTATTTATATCGAACAAAAAACAAACATGCAAGGTTTATTTGTTATTCATAGATAAATACCTTAATTATGATGTGTTTATAATAGCCATAAAAATAAACAATATATGCATCAATAATAAGTATGAGTGTGTTATATGAAAACTGTAATCACTCTAATTAGTGATTAAAAATTAGACACATAGAAAGAATCAGTTCGACTTATAAAACGTTGATATATCATCTTCAGATAGGATAAATTCTCATATTAAGTATTATTTCATCATTTTAAACTTAACAAAAGGAGAAATTTACTTTACCATTATTCAACGGGTGTCCTCTGGGGTATTCGTGGAGTGTTCGGGTATTCCCTTGAGCCTATTTACAAACACCGGAAGTTTGACGAGGTTTTGTGAGCATGACTGCTACGGCGGTAAGCCTAATAAATTTAAGATTACTTCCACTTGAACCTAACTGGTTCAAGGTCGACGTTCACTTCACGGTACTTTGGTAGGCACCCTTTTATTTTCTACTTACTGATTCCTCAGAAATGTATTTCACATAGACTTAGATCTTATTTTTCAAGCACAAGCTTTGGGGATTTTTTGCGCGCTACTTTTTTCATCTATCTCTTTTGCCCAGCGCATCACTGGTACATTTTTACCAAAGGGTTCGTCATAATTTATCCAGTAAACTTCTTTACGTTTTTTCTGAGTCGTATAGCGCGCATCGTAACCAAGAAATCTTACATACTCTGAATGTCGTCGTGCTTGATCTAGATCATTAAATGACCCTAAAGCAATAGCATTTTTGTAAGGACCACTTTCAACAAGTTTATATTCTTTTATTTCATGTTTACTAATTTCAGTAATAACCTTTAGAGCTTCCTGACGTGATTTAAACGGCTGAAGATAAACCAAAAAGTTCAGCGTTTGCATTGTTTGTTGATTGGTAATATCCGTCCACAAACCAAATCCATTAATTTTATTAGCAATAATTTGTGCAGATTTTTCGCTATCAAAAGGACCGAATGCATAACAACTACTCGGTGTGCCTGATGTTCCACGTTGATAAGACTTGTTAGAGTATTTGGGTAGTACAGTTAACCCTGGTACTCCTTCTTCATACTTTGGGGGTGCAGTGTACCCAGCAGAGCCAGCCACTAATACCCAAACAAAATAGAATACGTTAAGTGCGAGTAATCCGATGATGGCGTTTTTAATCATTTTTTGATGTGACTTCCATTTCATTGACTTGAATCTTTTTCAAACCAAGCATGATTAGGTTTTCATGATAGTCATAGTCGTTTTCTAAATAGGGTAAAAGGATTTTTGCACCACCACCACAAAGTAGTCTTTTTACTTCTACTTTATTGTTACCAGAACCTTGTAATGAGCTGGTTTCTAATTGTCGCTGCATTTTATTACAAATACCATCAATAGCGCTAGCAAGGCTCAATAAACAACCACTTGCAATCGCTTGTGTAGTATTGATCGCTAATCCATTAGGCTCAAATTGTTGTTCAGATAAATCTAATTTTGGTAAAAGCTCAGTATTATTGGATAAGCTATTTAAGCTTAATTCTAAACCAGGAAATATAACGCCACCTAAATGTTGGCCTCTGGCATCTACCGCATCAATTGTTGTAGCTGTGCCAGAGTCAATCACAATACAGGCTTGCTGATCATCGATTAACTCGAATCCGCCAATCATTGCCACCAAACGATCACTTCCTAATTTTTCTGGCTCATCATAGCCATTTTGTATTGTAGCTAACTTCGCCTGAGAATCAGCATTTATTATGCTCATGCCAGCGTCTTCAGCTATCTTTCTTGCGCCTGCTAAAAAGACATCACCAAGCACTGAAACCAAAACAACGGAATTACAAGTACCTGTCTGGCTATCGATTAAATCTTTATAAACTTCTAAAGCTGATGCATCTTTATGATGCAAACTTTGTTGCTCCGTTAGATTATCGCTATCGAATAAGCACCACTTTAGATAGGTGTTTCCACAATCGATTAATAATGTATTGGTTTTTGTGCTCATGGTTTTAAGTGTGCTTAGGCTTTTTCAATTTAATATCGGCAGCAGAGAAGTATTCAATACCTGATTCTAGCAAAATACCGATACGACCGTGCTTATCAATACCATCTACTGTACCTGATATTTCTTTATTTTGATGTTGAAAGCTGACGTCTTGTCCATGCAGAATATCCCATCGGTTCCAGCTTTGCCTAAATGCTTGAAAGGGTAATTGAACGAACATTTCAGTGTGAGTTAACAAACGTTGAATTAAATTAATCATTATCGTCTCGCGATCAAAGTTTTTACCTTTGAGAGCGTCTTCTAAACTAACAGCAGCTTGGGTTATCTCATTTCGACTTTCTTCAGGAAGGCTAACATTTAGTCCAATGCCAATAACAAACTTCTGATAATTGTCAGCAGTTTGAATCAGTATTCCCCCCAGTTTTTTACCATTCCAAAATATATCGTTTGGCCATTTTATTCCATGACCAGAAAGCCCAATCTCTTGTAAGGCTTCAGCAATAGCAATACCAGCGATCAAACCTAATAATGACTGATGTTCTATCGTGTTATCAAAGTAACAACAATAAGAAAGGTAAATATTGCCGCTATTAGGAGAAACCCATTGATTATCTCGTCTGCCACGTCCTGCTGTTTGCGTTTCACTTAAACAAAAATCACCGTCTTTGCCATTTTCAATTAACCACGCATTGGTAGAATCAATCGAATCGAAACAACTAATTTTGCTATTGTAAGTAGTGTTTAAATGGTTCTTAGAAAACGTGTGAATTGCATCGTGAATGCGTTGCGCGTTTAACGCATCAAAGTTAGCTGTCATCAGTTAATAATAACATCATTCAGTAATAAAAAAGCATATCTAAAGCCGTACATAATCCACATATTTTCATCTTTATCTTCCTTTATAGCTTGTTATTGACGGCAAGTGCATTATGCTCAAAGACTTGTTTTTTAAAATGGTGATAGTGTGTTTGAAGTAATCAATACAACGCAGGATTTACAGACTTTTGTTGCGAAGATCAAAGATGCTAAATGGCTTGCGATTGATACGGAGTTTTTACGTGAAAAAACGTACTATGCCAAACTGTGTTTAATTCAAGTCGAAGCAGATGGACATCGCGCCTGTGTTGACCCATTAGCGATAGATGATCTTTCTGTTTTTGCAGAGCTAATGCACAATCCAGATATTATTAAGGTGTTGCACGCGGCTCATCAAGATCTCGAAATCTTACTAGAAATGACGGGTAAAGTGCCTGCCCCAATTTTTGATACACAAGTCGCCGCATCTGTTTTAGGTATTGGTGATCAAATGGGTTATGCCCGTTTGGTAGAAAGCATGCTTGGTGTCAGTTTAGCAAAAACACAATCCCGTACAGATTGGTCAAAACGACCATTGCGTGATGCACAACTCGAATATGCGATTGATGATGTGCGTTATCTAGCGCAAATATATCCTATGATGGTTGAACAGTTAGAATCACAGGATCGCTTGTATTGGCTGGATAAAGACTTTGCTAAAGCAACTAATCCAGAAACTTATGCTGCAAATGCTAGTGAACGTTGGAAAAAAGTAAAAGGTAATCAAATTTTAAAACGTCCTCAGTTAGCTATTCTAAGAGAGCTAGCGGCATGGCGAGAAGAACGCGCTGAAAAATCAGATCGTCCACGTAAGTGGATTTTGAGTGACGATATTTTACTCGATATGGCACGTCAACAGCCAAGTACTGCTGATGCGATTAGAGAAATCAGAGGCATCAATCCAGACAGGTCACAAAAGCACCACGATACTTGGTTGGCATTAATCAAAAAAGGTAAAGACACACCAGAAGCTGAATGGCCAGAGCTCTCAAGAGCGAATAAGCCAAGCCCAAATCAGAATGCGCTGATAGATCTATTGATGTTAGTGATTCAAATACAAGCCAAAAAGCACAAAATTACAGCCGCAGTTATAGCTACTAGAAAGCGCGTTGCTGATATGGTTATTTCAGGAGAAACCAGTATTTCTGAAGATTGGCGTGGTGCATTAGTAAATGATGAAATCGAAGCAATAATTGCAGGTGAATTATTTATTGGCAAAGAGAAGGATATTGTCACTTTGATCAAAGCATCTTGAAATTGATTTAGACTAATCCAATATAGTAATTATCAACGTATGTACTTAAGTTAAAAAACGTAATAATTAAGATAACCTCATAATTCAAGACAGCATAAGACAACTCAAGACAAGTAATAAGAAGATAAAATATGAAATCAATTGATCAAAACCCATTGTTAAATATCGCAGACCTGCCTGACTTTCCTCAGATTAACGCTGAGCACATTGAACCAGCCTTGGATGAATTATTAAAATCTAGTCGTGATTTAACTGAATCATTGTTAAAAAATAACAGCGAATATACTTGGGATAACCTGATCGAGCCTTTAGAAAAAGCAGATAACGAACTTGAGCGCATGTGGTCACCCATTAGTCATATGAATGGAGTCGTGAATACACCTGAACTGCGCGATGCTTATAATGGTTGTTTACCCAAGTTAAGTGAATACAGCACTGAAATGGGTCAAAACAAAGCCTTGTTTGACGCAATTCAACAGATTCAAAATAATCAAGATGCACTCGGCTTAGATGATGCACAGCGCAAATCGATTGAAGATTCGATTAAGGGTTTTAAATTGTCAGGTGTTGATTTAGACGACGAGAAAAAACAACGATACGGCGATATTAGTAGTGAGTTATCAACAATAACATCAAATTATTCGGATAACGTTCTTGATGCGACAAATGCATGGAC
>CALISP010000098.1 GCA_938041705.1 uncultured Cocleimonas sp.
CATGGCACGATGCCTTTACCGCCAGTAGATAACAAACCTACGTTTGATAGATGAAAACCATCAACGTCTTTATCAACTGAGACAGCATTAATTACAGTAAATTCGTCAATATGTTTAGGCAGTGGAAGTTGCACCAAAATACCATGAACAGCTTCATCATTATTAAGCTTATCGATCAACGCAAGCAGGTCTTCTTGAGACGTACTTTCATCCATCTTATGTTCGTAAGAATTCATTCCTGCTTCAGCAGTTTGCTTACCTTTACTTCGAACATATACTTGGCTGGCTGGATCTTCACCTACCAAAATAACGGCTAAGCCTGGAGTAATACCGTGCTTATCTTTTAGAACAGTTACTTTTTTAGCTAGGCCTTCTCTTAATTTTGCAGAAAAAGCTTTACCGTCAATAATATTACTCAATGTATTACTCCTAATAATGATTGTTTTATAACGACAAGGTTTTGGATAATAACCCGAAATATATCGCTACAGATACCTAAAAAAGACTATTTCTTATGGACCATAATCAATAATGGATTCTTTTTATTATTTTAATCATTGAATATCAATTTATATTATTCAGTATTTTAGTTGAACAGCTCTGTTAACTGATGGATAAATACATCCGCATTCTTTTTATAAACAAATTCACCACTTGGATCAATATAGAGTGTTTTAGCGCCAGCTGCTTGTCCAGATAACAAATCATGTAAATGATCGCCGACCATAACAGCGTTATCACTTTTTGCCTGCCATTGTTTAAATAATTGTAAAATACCATCAGGTGCAGGCTTAGGAACAGCACAATCACGACTCAATAGATTCTCGCTTGAGAAATAACCATCAAGCCCAGCCGCCTTTAAAGTAACACTAATATTTATTTTATTATTACGAGTTAGGATTCCAATATTGGCATCTTTATCCAATAAAGTTTCTAATAACTGATGAGCACCTTCGGCTGCTTTAGATTCAGCAGCTATCTCTAATTCAATCTCATTTAAACGTTGGTGTATTGGTGCTGACTCTTCTTCTGATAACAAATCAAGAGATTCTAATATAGGTAAACCTTCTGGAAGACCCAACTCATCACGTATAGCATCAAAATCATGCTGAGCAATTGTTAGAGTGCCATCCATATCAAACACCCAATGTTTTCTTGATAATAATTCTTGGTGCTGCATAGATAAAACTCTTCGTATTTAA
Organism: uncultured Cocleimonas sp.; assembly: GCA_938041705.1. Lineage (GTDB taxonomy): Bacteria > Pseudomonadota > Gammaproteobacteria > Thiotrichales > Thiotrichaceae > Cocleimonas. The sequence continues at coordinate 1,203 of CALISP010000098.1, forward strand.
TGAGGAGATATTATTGACTAAATGCGGATAAAAAAGACACCCCCCTACTTTTAGAGGGTTTTCTGAAATGATAATAATCAAACCATATTAACCATCACGTCAGAAAAGTTCTAACGTGATGAATTCTGACTATAAACTAAACGTTAAAACGAATCAGTTGATAATGACATAACAGCTTTATGACCAGCTTTTACCGAAGTCGCATAAGCTAAGCTGCGTGGTAAAATTTGTTCTGCGTAAAAAGTAGCGACTGATATTTTATTGTTATAAAACTCATCACCTGAACCACTAGAAATATGTTTTTGAGCAGCAACTGCGCCTTTAGCGAGCAAGTAACCACCTAAAGTAGTACCCATCATCATTAACATATTCACACCAACAGCTCCTGCAAGATTTGGATCACTCTTAGCATTCGTTAACACCCATTCAGTGCTTTCCATTGCTGCATTTAATGCCGTATTAAACTGCGTTTTGATACTAGCAAATGTGGCATCATCTTGACTCTGTAATTCAATATTGAATGCTTTCAGCTCTTCGAGTAAATCAATCATACCCGCACCACTATCGCGCATGAGTTTACGACCCATTAAATCTAAGGCTTGAATACCAGTCGTACCTTCATATATTGGTAATATACGAGCATCGCGCATGTACTGAGCAACACCTGTTTCTTCGATGAAACCCATACCACCGTGAACTTGTACTGCTATTGAGCTGACTTCTTGTGCTATTTCAGTACACCAGCCCTTTGTAATTGGAATCAATAAATCGATACGCTTTTGTTGCTTTGCTCTTACTGCTTCGTCTGGAGAATTATGTGCATGATCGTGTGCAGCAGCAGCGGTATAACCAAGTGCTCTTGAAGCTTCAGTGAAAGCACGCATTTGCATTAACATACGTCTTACATCGGCATGCTCAATAATCGCAACGCGACCTTCATGTCCAGGTGCAAACCCTTGCTTGCGCTCTTTTGCATAAGCAACTGCGACTTGATATGCACCTTCAGATAATCCTATACCTTCCATGCCTACCGCTAAACGCGCTAAATTCATCATGGTAAACATACAAGCTAAGCCGTTATTTTCTTCACCAACTAAATAACCAATAGCACCGTCATTATCGCCAAAACTCATAACACAGGTAGGACTCGCATTGATGCCCATCTTATGCTCTAAAGATACGGGTTTCGCATCGTTACGCTCTCCGATGCTTCCGTCTTCATTAAGCAAATATTTAGGCACTAAGAACAATGATATTCCTTTAACACCCTCTGGCGCATCTGGTAGTCGTGCTAATACTAAATGTATTATATTCTCAGTCATCTCATGGTCTCCCCATGTGATGTAAATCTTTTGTCCTTTGATTCGGTAGCGGTCTCCATCTGGCGTCGCTTTAGTTCGAACTGCAGCCAGATCAGAACCTGCTTGAGGCTCTGTTAGATTCATTGTGCCCGTCCATTTACCAGCGATCATATTTGGTAAATACGTTTGCTTTAAACTATCCGAACCGTGTGCATAAATCGCTTCAACTGCTCCATTGGTAAGCAATGGGCATAAAGTAAATGCCATATTTGATGCATGCCACATTTCTGAGACTGCACATTGCACTAGGTGTGGTAATCCTTGACCATCAAATTCGGTAACTTGATCGACACTCATCCAACCGCTTTCACTGAATAACTTAAAGGCTTCTGTAAAACCATCTGGTACAACTACTTTTCCATCTTTTAAATGAGAACCTTGTTGATCACCAATTTTATTTAGCGGTGCTAATACCTCTGAAGCCACTTTTCCTGCTTCACTTAAAATCGTTTCCACTAAATCAGGTGAAACATCTTCAAAATTTGGGTAACTTGCTAAAGTATCAATATCGATCAGTTCATTGATGACAAACTGCATATCTTTAAGTGGCGCTGTGTACATTGTGATTAATCTCCAGATTCTTAATAGGGATAGTTTAAATCATAGTTTAGAACATATCATGCTATAAAATCGAGCGAGTGTTCTATTTATTGTAATTAATATTTATAAATGTCATTTATTTGATGGGATTACGAGGTTATTACAGCTAAGAAATAGAACAAATACCCATAAAGTGTGGGGGTGTATTAATAGTGTATTTCTAGCTTATTTAAAAGACACCCCCCTACTTTGTATACATTTCTTTATTATGTTTATTTAAATGTACCAAAAAACCGTATAACTCGATCTTTATAACTAGTCATCATTCGACTCTAGTTTATGTTTAATCATATCTAATGCATCACCCCATTGAGCAAATGCACCTGCTGCTTCTAAATGATCAATACCTAATTTTGTAAAGGTACCTTCTTTTGCTATCTCATTGGTTAATTCGAATAGACTATTTTGTGGTCGCCCCAAAGCATAATGCGCGGCACCAAGAGTATTATTCAGAACGATTTGACGAGCATTTTCAGCATCAATATCATGCGCCATCAACCACTTCACTTGCTCATCAAAAAAACGGTACATCCAACCATTTAAACATGCAAAACTTGCAGCTTCGTCAAAATGAGCTTCCTTTTTTAATGCAATCGTTTGACCTAATGCATCAGATAATTCCTTCACTTCTTTAATTTCAGGATAAATTGGTACAAATCCTTTTGAATTTTCCGCTGCGACACCAGGCAGTATCAAAGCCAGTTTTTCTGGCAGATCAGCCTTTTCACGCAATTGGGATAAACTAACACCGGCTGCAGCTGAAACTACAATTTTATCTTTAGGAAAATGTAGCGACGCAAGCAAGTCATTCAATTGAAAGGGTCTAACCGCCAATAGCACAAGATCAGACTGATCAATCACTTGTTGATTGTTATCTGCTATTTCACAATCAAATTCTTTCGCTACTATTTTAGCCTGCTCAGTACCTCTCGGACTTAAAATAATTCGTCGTGTATCACCTGAGCGCCGCAAACCTGTGATGGTATAGGTAGCCAAATGACCTACACCAAGTACACCCAAGGTAGGGGTAATTTTATTCTTCATAATATCTCTTCAATTTGTATTCTTATATTAAGCATAGTAAATATGGAATTAATAAACTGATTATTTACAGTTTGTATGATTATGTAAATATTATTAATAATTAAAAGATATCTTCCTACTTTTCAATAGATTTGCGCTCACAAAAAAAGCCTCATTAGAAAATGAGACTTTAAATTAAAAAGCCAACATACTAGTTTGATTTAGTTTATGAATTGGTTGCTGCTTGATCTAACAATACTATTTTTTTTCTTAACGAAGTAATTTTTGAAATAGGTAAATCATCTCCAGCCTGCCATTGTTTGACTGCTGTTTGTTTATTTTCTCCTGTTATTAAAAGCAATAGATTGTGAGTATTACTTAGGGTCTTAACACTCATACTGACTCTATCAGAGGGTGGTTTAGGTGACTCATAGACAGCATGTGTGAGATCATCTTCATTGTGCTCATGCCCTGGAAAAAGACTTGCCGTGTGCCCATCTTCGCCCATTCCCAGTAATACCAAATCAAAAGGCAATTTACTTTTTATAGTCTCCGCATATTCTTTTGCTGCTTTTTCTGCTCCGAGTTCGGCAGGAATAAAAAAGATATTTTCTGCAGGAACGTCTATTTCATTTAACCATGTATGAAGTGCCATCTGGCTATTTCGTTCAGGTGATGAAATAGGTAAACATCGCTCATCCCCTAGATAAAACTCCCACTGAGACCAATCATATGATTTTCCAGCAAGTATCGAGTAAATGCGCTCTGGTGTTGTTCCACCTGCTAAGACGATGCGAAATACCCCTCTATCTTCGATGGCATCATTTGCTGATTCTTCTATTAACTCGCATGCTTTTAGTGCAACTGATAAAGCATCAGGAAGTATGGTCCAATCTTTGTTTATATTATTGGGAGTTTTTATCATTTGTTATTTTCTTTTTTGTTTATTTCTAAATCGAACAAAAAACTAACTATTCAACTTGTTAAGGGCAGACTTAGTCAATGAAGTGATTTGATCAAAGTCACCTGACTTAACTAATTGACTTGGTGCTACCCAGCTTCCTCCAACACAAATCACGTTTTTAAGAGATAGAAATTCAACATAGTTCTCTTCATTAATCCCACCTGTCGGACAAAATTTTGCTTGTTGAAAGGGTCCACCAAAGGATTTTAAAATGGAAACACCGCCCAGTGTCATTGCAGGAAAGAGCTTGAAGTGGGTATAACCTAAATCCATGCCTTGCATAATTTCTGAGCCCGTTGAAATACCGGGAATCAAAGGGAAATTAATATGGTTAGCTCTTTGTAATAATGATTGAGTTGATCCTGGGCTGAGAGCAAATGCTGCACCAGCATCTCTTACTCTAGCTAAGTCACTTGGGTTTAATACTGTTCCAGCACCAATATGAGCCTCTGGTACTTCTTTTGCTAAAAGACTAATAGCATCAATTGCTGCATCAGTTCTTAAGGTAATCTCAAGGACATTAATCCCCCCCTCTATCAAAGCATGTGCAAGATCTATCGATTGCGCAACATCTTCAATTTCAATAACGGGGATAATGGGTGATAAAGACATTATCTCTGCTGGGGTTAGGTTGGTATTGTTCATATCGTTTGCCTTGTTACAATTGTTGTATGAAAGACACCCCCCTACTTTTCGGTATTTTCTTAAAGCTACTGAAAAGCACAGGAGTGTCTTTTATTATTTATATTTAATTTATATTTGCTCTTCGCCCGGTAAACTAAAGATAGAAGCCCCTTCTTCAGCCCCAGAACTATTTTGTCGTAAGGAT
>CALISP010000099.1 GCA_938041705.1 uncultured Cocleimonas sp.
ACAGCAAAACAAAAGCCTCAAGGAACACGAGGCAAACCTCTTACAGAAGCGTTTGAAGCATGTTCAGGTAAGAGTGCTGTAGATAGTTGTAGTTTTACTTCTTCTCATGGAGATGCAAGTGGTACTTGTAAAGCACCGCCACATGGCTATGGTCCATTGGCTTGTGCTCCTGAAGGCGAACGCCCTACTCAATAAAGCCTACAATTTCTAGTCTAAAAACTCTCCTTTTTTAGAAGTCGTTCACGTCTCAGCAGTCTGTGTTGAGACGTGTTTTTTTAGGATTTAAAAATATTAAAACTTAAGCCAGCTTAGTTTGCCGATCACTCCAAGGTCTTTCGTCAATTGGCAGATGAATCAAAGCAGATAGTGCACCTACACCAACGCCAATCCACCAGACGATATTATAATTACCAAACAGATCATATAGCGAACCGCCTAACCAAACACCCATGAAACCGCCCAGTTGATGTGAAAAGAACACTAAACCGTAAAGCGTACCCATATAACGTAAGCCGTAAATTTGCGCGATCAAACCAGAGGTCAGCGGCACAGTCGCCAGCCATAGTGAACCCATGATGGCTGAAAACAGCACAACAGTTGATGGTGTAATTGGGTTTAAAATAAATGCCGCTGCAACAATCGTACGCAATAGATAAATGCTGGCTAATAGATACTTTCGAGAATATCGGCTACCTAACCAACCCGCTAATAGAGTACCACCAATGTTGAATACTCCAATAACGGATATCGCGATCGCTCCCAATGTCGAAGTATTTGAAACTCCAATCGTTTTCATGATGCTATCAGGACTAATCGCAGCGCACATCTCTGTAATAAACGCGGGAAAGTGTGCAGTAATAAACGCTAGTTGATAACCACAGGAAAAGAAACCAATAAAGATAAAGGCAAAGGTTGGATCCTTAAACGCCTTTTTTAATACAGCACCCAATGATTCATCGCCCTTTTCAACCTTCTTTGGCGGTGGTACTTTCATATAGAACAAGGCAAATAAAGCCAATAAAATCATACTGGCAAATACCAAGAACACATTCTGCCACGGCATGCTCTGCAATAAATACTGCGCTAAAGGTGGCCCTACAATCTGACCCGCTGAACCCGCAGCTGTCGCAACACCTAAAGCCATTGAGCGATTTTTATCTGAGGCCGCACGTCCTACTACCGCTAAAATAACACCAAAACCAGTACCCGCAATACCAAACCCTACAAGCATTTCCAAAAGTTGATGCTGACCAGGAGTAATTGCATAAGACGATAAAATCAAACCAATGGCGTAACAGATCGCACCAGTAATAATCGCTTTACGATCACCGTACTTTTCCGCCAACATACTAAACAGCGGTTGACCAATACCCCAAAACAAATTTTGAATCGCTATCGCAAACGAGAAATCAGCGCGTAACCAACCAAACTCATTGGAAATAGGAATCTGAAAAACACCAAAAGATGCTCGAATCGCAAAACCCACCAAGACAATCACACAACCAGCGATTAATACTGGTGTAAAAAGCGAATCGCTTTTAAGGTTTGTGCTCGCTGTTGTCATAATATTAGGTAGAGAAAGCTTCTATAGAGTTTGAATAGGTTAATACTTCATTTCGACTCATTTAAGTTTTACTACTCTTTATTATCAAGAGTAGCAACGGCTTTGGCAGTCATTTCAACATAAACCGTCGACACTTTATTTTGAACTAGCTCATCAATACTACTCATTAATGATGAGAGAGGCACAGCAGCTGCGGTCTCTTCAGTAACGCCTAACTTACAATCGAAATCCCAGAATTTTGTATCTTTCGGTAGTTTGTTGCTACGCTCTTTTTTAAGCGTTTTTTTGATATCGTGCTTTATCGAATCTACAATTCGAGCTGCTTTGATTTTAGGGTGATCTAGTTTAAAAGTCTTTTTCATTGGAATCCTAATGGAATGTGAAACTGAAGAGCAATAATGAACGCTGAATAGCATCTAACGGCGCGCAGTGTACATTTGATAAAATCATTCTACAAGACTTTAGGCTTAAACGCATTGATGCCGGACACCTTGTATTTTGATTGAGCAAAATAACTATTTAAAGACACCCCGCTACTTTTTCAATAAACATTGTGCTTTTCTCGTTTAAATACTCAAATAGAACTTAAGTAAGTAACATGTTGTGCGCTTTACATAGACAAACTGCAAATAAACTTTAGACTAGCGGACCTTTGCTTTACTTAGCATTTAGCAAAACCCACTCCATTAAATTAGAAATACTATTTTAGGTCGACTATGAAAAAGAAATTCCTTAAAAACCTCGAAGAGCAACTTTTTGAAACCATGAATGTTGCTAAAGCAGGCGCGAAAATTTCTGATGAGGATAAATATCGTTGTGAAGGTTTTATGCAGGCGGGTGTTGAGCTTGACCTTGTAACTGATGAAGAAATCCAAGCACTTATTAAAGAAGTACACGAAAGTGTATTTGGTGAGTCTATCATTGCACGTCGTGGCAAAGAGAAGTTAGGAAGTTTACACTAAGCTTTATAAGCAATAGACTTCTCTATCCATTGATTACTGTAACTTAATCGATAGACTCACTAGCTGCACATTTCAAACAACGTGTATTAGTCGGATCAGCTTCAATTCTTTTAAAATCGATTTCTTCTTCACAATAAAAACAAGTTCCAAAGTCACTCGATTCTACTCGACGTAATCCGCCTTCAATTGCTTCTGCATGCATTTCTCTACGACGAGATGCTTCAAGTGCCATCTGTTGGCCTTGCATGGCATCCATGCGAGAAAGCCTGCCGACACTAGATTGATCGAGCATCACCGTATCGCCGGCCGCAGCAAACTCTTTCTCAAATTTAAGATGTTCTTTTTGTAACTGGAGGAGCTGAAGTTTGCACTGCTCTCTTTGATCTTCTGTCATTGGTTTTTCCACTGCAAGAGACTTAGTCGAGACCTCTAATTTGATTAAATTGATGATAGTAGAACACACCCCCCCACTTTATGCACAACTCTTGGAATTTATAAAGTAAGTTAGTTTTATAAGCTACTACTCAGTTTTAACAATAAAGTCGTCAAAATAAATAGTTTCATCATGCGGATGAGCGGAACTTTCTGGTGTATTACCACCAAAGAAAGTACTAAAAATCAATGAATCGATAGCGAGTTCGGGGACATCACGAAAACGGATATTGGTACAATCAAGCAGTAGCTTATCATCCACCCATATTTTTAATTCTCCGTCGCGGTTGCCCTGAAACGTTTCTTGAAGAGAATCGTGTTTAGCAATATCAGCAGTTACATCAAGCAAAGAATTCATTTTTATAAATTGTTTAATTTTGTAGAAATGCTCAGTTCTAAATCTAAATTCATAAGGGTATGCAGCCCACTCTGAGAGACATTTTCGATCACTTTTTTTGTCAAAAGTGAAATACTTATTACGATAAATAACACAGTCTTCACTAGCTTGCCCATGACGCGGACAAGCCTGTTTATTGTATTTATCGTCTTTCATGTCTGGGTAGTAAACATATCCAAGGCCTCGGCCTCTTTGTCCCCACATTAAGCGCGCAGTCCAACCATTTCTGCCGTTTGCTGTTGCTCCTCCGCTTATAGTTTCTCCACCCATTAAACCTGGTAGTTTCCCACCGAACAATCCATCACGGGTATATAAGAATCCTTTTTTAAACTTAACTTTATATTCGAGCGTGAGCTGTTCGAATGACTTTTTTTGATCTAATTTAGACAGCTGCATATTCCACGTTGCACCTGTTAACCATGGGCCAAATTGGTTTTTTGGATACAGTACTTCCAAAACTTTATTTTTATGGATTTTACTAAATTTACTGATTTTGACGCGTTGCTGAGTTACACCCAAACTTGAATAGTTAATTTTATCGCTTAAAGTTTGTAGGTTTGGCCAGTCTTTAATAAGGTTTTCGCTGGTATATAATCCAATCGGATCATCTTGAAAATCGTTACAAAAAATGACTTGATCCGATTTATTTTGACCACAAAAATCTGTTTCGCCTAATACCAATCGTGGAAAAAGCATAGAAACTAGAAAAAGGAATGGGATGAAAAAAAAGTGATAGTTGCACTTAGAGGAGTTAATGAGAGAATGAATAACGACTTCCTTATAAGGCTTAATTTCTAATAAAGAATCATACCAAATATTACTTTTTTCAGATACTTTTAGAGAGCAATAAGACTTAACTAACTCGTCTTAATTAACTCTAATCTCATTAACTATGGAGAATATTATGCATAAGCATGAAAAAATCAATTATGTAGAATTTCCTGCGAAGGACTTAGAAAAAGCAAAGACATTCTTTACGGCTGTATTTAATTGGTCATTTACGGACTATGGGCCTGAATACACAGCCTTTGAAAATGAAGGTTTGAATGGTGGTTTCTTTAAATCTGAAAACGTTGTTTCTGTTGATTCAGGCAGTGCTTTAATCGTGTTTTACAGTGAATCTTTAGTAAATACACTAGCCAAAGTTGAAGATAACAACGGTGTTATCAGTCAGGCTATTTTTGATTTTCCTGGTGGAAAACGTTTTCACTTTAATGATCCGAATGGCAATGAATATGCGGTTTGGTCTGATAAATAATCAACTCAGAACGCCATTATAAAAATCAGTTATATTGAGTATGTCGAAAAATCCATTATTTTTATAAGCTTTATTATCTGCGCGATTAATTTTTGTTGTAATAATAATCGTATTTACGTTGTAGATTAATAGTGAAACGCCATGCTTCGTTATAAGACAAACCGCTATTTTGTGGGATTACTACTTTTATATAAAGGTCTTCTTTATGCTTCTTTTTAAGCGCCGTCAAACTCTTAGCAAGCTGTTCTTTATTGACTGTGCGATAAGCACTATTAAGACTGGGTTTGAAACGAATCACTTTTTTCCTGCCTACTTTTTTGTAAGTAACAGTCGCAATAAATTTACCTTTAGATGACCGCGCAGGAAGCAGAAGTTTTTGGTATCTGGAATCCAACGAATCATATTCACCTTGTAAACTTTTAAGCTGTGAATTACCTGAATCTTGGGAAGCTGTTAGTTCTTGAATAATCTTATCTTTTGCTTGTAACTGTTTTTCAGCATCCGAGAGTAATTCCTCAAAATCCTTTAGAGCGTTATCAGACTTTGTCACTGTTGCTTCAATACTATCAGCTGTTTTTTGTGATTCTAAAATAGTTACTTTTAGTTTATCTACTTGATCTACTTTTGCCGCTAAAAGTTCTTTCAGATCTATTTCAGAAGTCTGATTGGCTGCAATCGTTTTATCTTTATCTTTGTTTTGTTGCTCTAATAACTCACTCTCTTTTTCTAATTGAGTGAGTTTTTGTAGTAGCTCTTGTTGCTGTTCTTCGGATGATTTTTCATTTTCGGCTAAAGACTTTTTATTTTCAGTTAAAGATTTTTCAGTTTCGGCCAATGATTTTTTAGTATCAACTAGGGATTGCTTAGTACTTTTAATGGTTTTGAGTAGCTCTGCGAGCTTTAAGTCCATCGTTTTTCTATCGGTTTGCAATGCTACGGCGGCTTGTTGCTTTTCATCTATAGTTGATTTTAATTTTGCAATCGCTGTAGTATTTTCGGTATTAGTTTTTTCAAGTTGTTGTTTTAGTTCTGCAAGTTCCGCTATTTTTTCAGCAAGTAGCGACTTTTGAGCTTGACCAGACTGAGTTAATGCCTGTTTTTCTTTTTCAAGGCTTTGGACTGACGCTTGTAATTGAGAAATAGCCTTTTTTGCTTCAGTTAATTGCTTTTGTTCATTGGCCAAATTCTTTTGTTCTTCGACTAATTGCGTTTGGGTCTTTTCTAGGTTGGACTGTGTGCTCTCTAACTTTGCTTGAGTAGCAGTGTTATTTTGTTCTGAGCTAAGTAATTTTTTATCTAAGCTATCAATTATGGTTACTTTATTGGCCAACTGTTGTTTTATGTCGAGTAATTGTTTATCAGTATTTGATAGTTTTAATTCACTGGCAGATAGTTGTTGACTGGTGTTGCTGAGTCTTAGTTTATCTGTCTCGTATTTTTCATTAAGCGCAGTAAGTTTAGTCTCAATAGAAGCTAATGCTTGCTCTTTACTACTGAGGGCTTCTTCTTTAGAACTAAGTGCTTGTGCAGCGCTGCTGAGTTTTGATTGAGTTTGTTCAAGAGCTTTTTTTTCTTCTTCGAACTGTGCATTTAAAGCAACTAAGTTTTTTTGAATAGTACTAAGCTTGCTTTCTAAATTGATGTTTATTTCTTGGCGATTATCGGCCAAGCTAGTTGCCGCTTTTTGCGCCTCAATACTCGTCGTTAATTTCGATATCAGAGCCCAATTATTTAAGATAACAGCAACGGTGACTAACAAAAACACCATTACAATAACCATCATAATGTCAGTAAATGATGGCCAAAAGCTTTCCTCACTAACGTTGTGATTTTCGAACTGAGAATTTGCGCCTGGATAACCGTAATTCATATTACGACCTTACTTCGCTGCTTTCTGAGCTAGGTTCTTAGCTATATTGTTATCTGCATCGTGTGCAGTTTGCATATCCTCTTTAGTGGTGGTATCAACAATCTCTTTAAAGTCAGATTCAAGCTGTTCTGCTTTATCACTTTGAGCTTCATATTCTGGCTCAGACAAATGGAAGCCTTTACGAATTAAGTTTTTAATTTCACCAATATGATCGCTATTAATCTTTCCATGTAAATCATCTACCGCTACTTGAAGTCGATCACCCACTTTCAAGAAATTATCTTCAAGCAGTAATACCTTATCTGCAGCTTTGTTTAAAGCTTCGGTAAGTTGTGAAACTTGACGAATCATTCCATCTTCAGAATGTGTAACCTTAGGAATCAAGAACATGCTTGTCATATCTTCAATATGCGTTAGTAATTGAATACGCGCATCGTTTAACCGTAAATAAAAGTAAGCGAATACAAAAAAGCAGACGATTGCAGTAATTGTAGAACTAAGGGCAGATGACATGCCACCAATGATGCTACTCATCTCTTGCACACCTTCAGGTGAATTTAGTAAACCAGCAGCTCCAATTAATGCCATCGATAAAGACACAACTGTTCCAAATACACCCGCCAAAATAAGTGTACTGTGAACAAAACGAATAAGAGTTAAGCGTGAGCTTTCATGTGCGTTGGTACTTGCAGCTAGCGCTTCTTGGTTTATTGGTGCATTTTGGAGCGCAACCCATTCAACGGCTTTATAGCGAGAAACCGCCATTGATTTTGGTGCCAAACGAGCCACAGGGTCTTTAGCATTCTCTTTTAATAGGTCAGTGAGTTGTAACAGGATTCGATGTTCATTTACATAATGCAAAAGCACAATCACCATGCGGATCATGCCAACAAAGAACAACGAGAAAATAATGCCGTTGATAACAAAACCAACTTTACTGATATCACCCGCTTGATAAAGCCTATCAATGGTAGATATATTGATAAATATTAATGCGGCTATCGCAAAAAATATTAAAACTACTTGAATTAACGTGCTCTTTGCACTGCTTTTGCCAATATCCATGTGACCTACCCCAAAACTAACTTCCCTTAGCGAGGTATAATGACACGCTGAGCTAAATTGCTCAAATATTAGTCACTTGGTTTACAGGTTTAATTTTTAATTTCGTAGTGTATAAGTTGATTTAGGCCTAATTTTTAATGTCTAATTATTTATCAACTAACCCAAGTGAGTATTTCATCTGGGTGTTCTATCACTCCATTTGCACCCCAATTGACGGGCGTCTGGGTAGCATCGATATAACCATAACTAGCGATTAAAGTTTGCATATTAGCCCTATTACCCGCTTCAATATCACGCTCGGCATCACCCACATAAATACATTCAGTGGCTAAACGCTGACATTGACTTGCAGCATGATACAAAGGCTCTGGATGAGGCTTACGATTAGGCAGTGAATCACCCGAAACAACACTACAGGCACGCTCGTATAAACCTAGTTGCTGTAATAAAGGTTCGGTTAAGAATGCAGGTTTATTAGTTACGATGCCCCAACTGAAGTAGTTTTCCTCTAAAAAAGTTAACACTTCATCCATTCCTTCGAACAGTTTTGTATCCAAACACAAATTTTTCTCGTATAAGTGTAAGAATCGAAGGCGACGACGCTCAAACTCTTCAGGATTTTGTTGTTCTCCAAAGCCCAGATTGACCATTGCAACTGAACCATGTGAGACATAATCTCTACAGGCTTCATTAGATAATGGCGCTTTATCTTCTTCAGCTAACAGAAGATTAAGTGCGTTAGTCATATCTGGTGCAGTGTCCAACAATGTTCCATCGAGATCGAAGAGCACGCAGGTGATGTTTGAACTTGTGTCTAAATTTGCCATCTTATTTATTAACGTAAAAAAATTGAGGAAATTGTCTGTGAAACCTACAGCATTAGCAAATAAAAAATGGGCATCTTTAATGTCACCAATATTAAAAGTATGGCTTTTAGCCATGATGATTGTAAGTACAAGTGCTTATGCCTTTACTGATCTTGAAGGTAAGACTGACAGTATTAATAATCATATTGGTAAAGATAAATGGACAATTGTAGAAGTGTGGTCATCTGATTGTCACGCATGTCGCATGCATATGCCTGAAATGGTTAAGTTTGACGGCAAATTAAAGAATGCACGGCTGTTAGGTATTACACTAGACGGCCAATCAGGTATAGATGATGCAGAAGACTTCCTTGCGGAATTTGATGTTAAATTCCCAACTATCGTAACTAATCCAATTGAGATGAATATTTGGATGGAACAAAGCATTGGTGAATCGCTTCGTGGGACACCTACTTTTATTTTATTTGACCCTAAAGGTATGTTAGTTGCTGCTCAACCAGGTATCGTTGCAGTAACGTCATTAGAGAAATTCATCATGGATAACTCTAAAGTACCCGTTGAAGTTGATGAAGTTTCCGCTAAAAGCTAATTAATTGGGGTAATAGCATTTGGTTGTTTCAATACTCTAATAGAATGTATAAAAAGTTCAAAAGGGGTCTTTACGATTATACAACCTTCACCGGCATTTCCTTATGGAAATAGCTCTACTACCTCCTTATCTCTTAGGGAGCTTAAGGAGGCACCTACTTTTAGTGGGTTTTCGTATCTGAATACTATTTCCAATACATAGTTATCTCTTATACAATCGAATAAGCCAAGGGGTGATTGTCTAATCTATCTGAGATTCCGTAAGTGAATATGGAGAACCCTTATAACCTGATCTAGTTAATACTAGCGTAGGGATAGGCCAACATTCTTTATAGATTCCGCTTTGTATTTCATTACTATTACGAATCCCTCTGACATGTTCCTATCTCGCTCAATATTGGAACTCACATGTATAGTCGTACTTTGTTTCGTAGCCTTCTAGCTTTTATTCTTGTTTTATCAAACGCGTTATTGAGTGTTTTTTCACTCTCTGGAATAGCCCATGCCGCAGACAAATCGACCTTAAATGTATATACCTATAGTTCATTTACAAGCGATTGGGGACCAGGACCTAAAGTTAAAACAGCTTTTGAAGCAGAGTGTAATTGCACTTTAAATTATGTCGCTTTAGAAGATGGTGTCTCTTTAC
>CALISP010000100.1 GCA_938041705.1 uncultured Cocleimonas sp.
TTTTAAACTACGGAAGACTAGTCGTTAATGGCGAAGACTCGCCATTAGGCTATGTATAACTGGCGGTTTTCCGCCATCAATGTGTATAATTTCACATAGATTATTTAATGTATTGTTTTCGCTCTAGTTGGTACTTTTTTAATTTATCAGACAAAGTTTTACGAGGTAAACCCAGAGATGACATTGTCTCTGCCAAATCTCCGTTGTTATTTATCAGAGTTTGTTCAATGACGGCTCTTTCAAAGTTGCTGACTTGGTCGGGTAAACTTAAACCATTTTGCGATTCGGTCGAATGCATTAGTGCATTCAAATCAAATTTGAAACTTTCGCCCAATAATACATAACGTTCAGCAATATTCCTTAATTCACGAATATTACCTGGCCAGTCATGCTTGAGTAACACTTGAACAGCATTTGAGTCTAAGGCTGGCATTTCGGCTTGTGTTCTTGCTGCAGCAACTAAAACGAAATGTTGAAATAGCATGGGAATATCTGCTCTACGGTCTCGAAGAGGTGGTAACTCTAACATGACAACATTTAAGCGATAATAAAGATCTTCTCTAAACTCGTTTCTCTCAGCAGCCGTTTTTAAGTTCACCTTAGTTGCTGCTAATACGCGAATATCTAGAGGTACAGACTTGCTGGAGCCTAATCGTTCAATACTGCGTTCTTGTAATACACGCAATAGTGGTATTTGAGTGGTCATAGCCATGCTTTCAATTTCATCTAAAAATAAAGTACCGCCATTTGCATGTTCAAATTTACCAATACGTTTTTGTTTGGCATCAGTAAATGCTCCAGCTTCGTGACCAAATAATTCACTATTTAATAGTTGCTCTTGAATGGCGCCACAATTTATCGCCACAAAATGATTTTGACGTCGTTTGCTTTGTTCATGTAATGATCGTGCGACTAATTCTTTTCCTGTGCCCGTTTCGCCCATAATCAAAACATCAGTTTCAGCATTTGCAACTTGTCTGATTAGGTGACGTAATTGCTTAACCGCTGAAGTATTGCCAATAATACGAGGACCTATTCGATCTTGGCTGGCCAATTCTTCTTTTAATAACCTGTTTTCTAGACTTAATTGTCTTTGGTTTAGCGCGCGATTGATTTTGTCTACGAGTAAAATATTTGAGAAGGGTTTCTCTAATAAATCATAAGCCCCTTTTCGAATTGCGTTTACAGCAGTGCTTACATCTGCATGACCACTAATTAGAATAACGGGAAGTTTTGAGTCAATTGATAAACATTCATTTAATAACTCAAGACCATCCATATCTGGCATACGTATGTCACTGAGAATAACGCCATTAATTTCCGGGGTTAGCCTAGGTAATAAATCTTTTGCTGAGCTAAAGGTTTCTACGTTCAAATCTGCAAGTTGCAGAGTTTGTGATACTGATTGTCTTACAGACTCTTCATCATCAACGAGAAAAACGGTAGGTAGGTTCATAAACTAGAGTTACTCAATTAAACAGAAATTGATGAAGGTAAGGTAAGTGTAAATAATGCCCCACCAGACTCATGATTACGAGCGTCAAGTGTCCCATTCATATCTTTTGCTAGGTTAAATGAAATAGATAACCCTAGGCCTAAGCCCTTGCTAGTTGGCTTAGTGGTGAAAAAAGGCTCAAAAATACGTTCTAAATTACTTTCTTCAATACCGGTGCCGTTATCCTTAATTTCAATACAATAAAGGTTAGTTTGTTGTGGCGAGTCTTCATTTTTCTTATTTTGATGTACATCATTTTGTTCAGTAATATTGATCCAAATATTTCTTTCGGTATTATTTTTGTTGGTTGCAGAAATGGCATTGCTGATTAAGTTTACCAATATTTGACTTAACCAAATTTCGTCAGCCAATACCTTCTTGTTGTTATCCTCAGCTGAAGCTATATAATCGATTTGAATACTCTGGCTAATTATTTTTGAGTGCACGATTGAAATAGCATTGTTTATCGCTTTATCTAAATGAACTGCGGTTAGTTCGCCTTTACTTTTTCTAGCGAATGATTTTAGTTGACCTGTAATCGCCGCCATATTCTCGGTTAATTTGGTGATTTCTCTTAGGTTAGACTCGACCATATCTAAACGATTTTTTTTGAGGAATTGCCCTGCATTTTCCGCATAGGCTCTAATTGCTGTGAGCGGATTATTTATTTCGTGAGTAATGCCTGCAGATAGTTGACCTAATGCAGCCATTTTTGCGGCTTGAATTAAGTCTTCTTGAGATTGTTTTAATGCTTTAGTTCTCTCTCGTACTTTGTTTTCTAGGTCTTCTCTAGCTTGTTGTCGAAACTCCTTGCGCTGGTTTTGAATTTTGAACAACAAACCAGCAAGTGCAGTGATTAGAAATATGAGGATTCCACTAATTAAAACAGTCCTTGATATTTCTTTTTGCGCGTTTGCGTATCGTGAAAAAACTCTTACATCCCAATCAGCCAACTCCATTTTTTGGCTTAACATGAGGTAGTTTTTATTTAGTAATTTAATTAATTGAAAACCTTCGTTATTAAGATTAATTGTTTGATCATTTAATTTTTCTACATTGATATTGTTAGTAGGTTTGTTTTTAAGTTCATTAATAGTATTTAGATTAGTTTTTGATATTGCTTTTAAATCCCATGAGTTATTGCTAGTTAAGAAAACCACTCCATTTTTGTCAGTCACAGCAAAATCAATTTCAGATACTATCCAATTAAAAGCAATATCACTTAGTGCAACTTGAACGGTAATAATACCGATGACTTTATTGGCAAATTGAACCGATCGTGCGAAATAATAATAACGATCACTGCTTTTGGTTTCTGTAGAGAAATATCGGCCTAATGCATTTTGACTTGCTTGCTCAAAGTAGGGTTGA
>CALISP010000101.1 GCA_938041705.1 uncultured Cocleimonas sp.
TAAGATGACTTTTTCCATCTCTAGAGCGGCAAGTTCACCATAGTTTTCAACTTCACCAAATTGTGATCGATATTCACAACAATGCGGGAATTCTACAAAACCTGGAGTAAATGGACCGTATTGATCTTTACGTTGGTTTTGGCCTGTAGCGCTTAGTGCGGTAATTGTTGTGCCGTGGTAATCACGTTCGCGGAACAGAATCTTATGTTTTTTGCCACCATGTTTATTGTGAGAGATCTGGCGCACAATCTTAAATGCTTTTTCATTTGCTTCCGAACCTGAGTTCGAATAATAAACACGATCAAGACCTGGCATTTTATCCGTTAACATTTCTGCGAATTTTGCAGCAGGAATGTTAGTGGCTGAACCTGCAAAGAAATTCATCGTTTTAATCTGTTCATAGACAGCTTTTGCAATGCGATCACGACCATAGCCAACATTTACTGTCCATACGGCGCCAGCGACTGCATCAATATACGTTTTGCCACTGTCATCTGTTATGCGCAGACCTTCACCTTTAACCATTACTTTCGGTGTCTGCTGTTCGAAGCCTTTATGCTGCGTCAAGTGATGCCAAATATGCTTTTGACCTTGAATTGCCGCTGTTTCTGCTTCCGTTGCGATGATTGTGTTTTCGTCAGTATTTCCCATGATTTTTACCTGCTCAGGTTCTGGCTTCAATAATTGGCTTATTTTGAAATGTATTTATTACATTTACTCAGCTAAATATTGTAGCGTGTAAATAGATCTTTATAGCCTTACTGTATGCTTAGTTGATAAATTGTGTAGTGCCAGATAAAAATTATTATCCCTCCAATTTTGGCTCAAAATTAACTATAAATTGGACTTAGATTTTAAAAGTGCTTTGATATGTAATACATACGTTATACAAAGTCGCATTTAACCAAAAAGACTTTTATATTTTTTAGTATAAATGCCTAATGAAAAACAGGTCTCGAGATGAAAACCTTCATAAAGTTGTGGGGTGTCTCTTTAAGTGATTTCCAAAATCTTTTATTAGTATCTACAAATAGACATTATTAAAATTATTATTAAGAGTTACTTTGATTTAAAGCGACATGAGATAAGACATCTACTATTATGCAATGCTGATTATTTATTAACACAACATTGTTTGAAGATGTCAAAATGATCAAAGTACATAAACATTGAATATAATAAGTGTAGTAATAATATTTACTTACTTGGTTTATTTAAATACAAAATTACTGATTAATCGCAATGCTATTTTGCGTTTAATTGAATATAGAAATAAAGTCGGCATGCTACGCCTGTCGGTTATTGAAAATATATAGAAACGAGGAATGTTTAATGAAAGTTTTAGTTGCCGTTAAGCGTGTTGTTGATTACAACGTGCGAATTCGCGTTAAATCAGACGGAAGTGGCGTTGATACAGACAATGTTGTGATGTCGATGAATCCCTTTGATGAAAATGGATTAGAAGAAGCATTACGAATGAAACAAGCGGGTATTGCTACAGAAGTAATTGCCGTAAGTGTTGGTGATGAAAAATCACAAGATACTTTACGTAGCGCTTTAGCAATGGGTGCTGACCGAGCGATTTTAATCAAAGCTGATCAAACACCAGAGCCATTAGGTATTGCAAAGTTATTAGCAAAGGTAGTTGAGCAAGAAGGCCCACAAGTTGCTATTTTAGGTAAACAAGCAATTGATGATGACTCAAATCAGACAGGTCAAATGTTAGCTGCTTTATTGGATTGGTCACAAGGTACATTCGCCTCTAATGCGGAATTTGATGGCGATGCGATTAATCTAACACGTGAAACTGATACTGGTTTAGAAACAATCAAAATTAGTCTTCCAGCAGTAATCACCACTGACTTACGCTTAAATGATCCACGTTTGCCAAAACTACCTGACATCATGAAAGCAAAGAAGAAGCCAATTGATATTGTTGATGCCTCATCATACGGTATTGATTTATCACCACGCTTAGAAGTAGTTAGTGTTGCAGCTCCAGCTGAACGTGAGCCAGGAATTATTGTTGCTGATGCAGCAGAATTAGTGAATAAATTGAAAGAAGCGGGGGCACTATAATGTCAATTCTAGTAATCGCAGAGCATGATAATGCAAGTCTTAACGCAAGCACGCTTAGTACTCTAGCTGCAGCTGCAACAATTGGTGGTGATGTAACTGTATTGGTTGCAGGTCATAACGCCAGTGCAGTAGTTACAGAAACTCAAGCGGCCTCTGGTGTCACTAAAGTATTGGTTGTTGATGATGCAGCACTAGCTGATGGCTTAGCTGAAAATATCGCAAGTGTAGTTACAGGTATCGCTGGCGAATACAGCCATGTACTAACAGCGGCCTCTAACTTTGGTAAAAACTTTATGCCACGTGTAGCAGCAAAGCTAGACATGATGCAAGTTTCAGATATCGTTGAAGTGGTTTCTGCAGATACATTTGTTCGTCCTATTTATGCAGGTAATGCATTGATGACGGTTAAAAGTAGTGATTCAGTAAAATTAATTACAGTGCGTAGTACTGCATTTGATGCAGTGGAAGCTACCGGTGGATCTGCTGCAACTGAAGACCTTGCATTTGGTGTAGCTTTCGCAGGAACGTCATTCGTTAGTCGTGATGTAACTGAATCTGAGAGACCTGAGCTTGCAACGGCGCGTATTGTTGTTTCAGGTGGTCGAGGAGTTGGTAGTAAAGAGCAGTTCTCAATCATAGATGACTTAGCAGAAAAATTAGGTGCGGCAGTAGGCGCATCTCGAGCAGCAGTTGATTCAGGTTATGCTCCGAATGATTGCCAAGTTGGTCAAACGGGTAAAGTTGTTGCTCCTGATATCTACTTCGCGATTGGTATTTCCGGTGCGATTCAGCATCAAGCTGGTATGCGTGAGAGTAAAATAATTGTTGCCATTAATAAAGATGACGAAGCACCAATTTTCCAGATCGCTGATTATGGTATTGTTGCTGACTTGTTTGATGTAGTTCCTGAGCTTATGCAGCAACTCTAATCAACGCATAACAAGTGTGTAATAAAAGTAAAAAATAATATAAATTTTTAAAGTAAATAAAACTGATTCGACCTTTGTGATCAGTGACGTTAAACTTAATTAACTTAGAGAATAAAGTTAATTTGGTTACTAAAAAGGAGCCAATTTATGGCTCCTTTTTTATAATTTTAAAAAGTAAACTTAAAAAGGTAATTACTATGTCAGCATTGCTAGATAATGTCGATCCAGATGGATTGTTAGAATACTCAGTGGTTTATACTGACCGTTCATTAAATCATATGTCGCAGTCGTTTCAAGGTGTTATGAGAGATATTTCATCAACATTAAAAGAAGTATATAACTCAAAGGCAGCAGTTGTTGTTCCTGGCAGTGGTACTTATGGAATGGAAGCTGTTGCAAGACAATTTGCTACAGGACAAAAGTGTTTAGTGATAAGAAATGGTTGGTTTAGTTATCGTTGGACTCAAATTTTTGAGATGGGTAACTTACCTTCTGAACATATAGTAATGAAAGCTAAACAAGCCGCTGATGAAACTGCTTCTCCATTTTCTCCTGCCGCTATCGATGATGTTGTTGCATCTATTAAAGCTGAAAAGCCATCTATAGTATTTGCTCCGCATGTTGAAACTTCAGCTGGAATTATCCTTCCGCAAGACTATTTACAAGCCGTTGGCGATGCAGTGCATTCTGTGGGTGGAATATTTGTTTTGGATTGTATTGCTTCGGGTACTATCTGGGTGGATATGGAAGCAAATAATGTTGATGTTTTGATTAGTGCTCCTCAAAAAGGCTGGAGTGGTCCTCCTTGTGCTGGTCTTGTGATGATGAGCTACCTTGCATTAGCAAGATTAGAAAAAACCACTAGCAATAGTTTCTCAATGAATTTAAAACAATGGCATCAAATCATGCAAGCATATGAAGGTGGGGCGCATGCATACCACGCTACTATGCCAACAGATGCTTTACGTCGATTCCGCGATATTATGCTAGAAACTCGCGAAGTAGGTTTTGAGAAAGTTAAAGCGGCACAGTATGAGTTAGGCGAAAAAGTTAGAGCCATGTTGGCTGCAAGAGGAATTGTCAGTGTTGCAGCAGAAGGCTTCGGCGCGCCAGGCGTTGTGGTTAGTTATACTCAAGACAGTGATGTTCAAACAGGTAAGAAATTTGGCGCAGTAGGAATGCAAATTGCAGCAGGTGTTCCGTTGATGTGCGACGAGCGAGAAGATTATAAAACTTTCCGTTTAGGTTTGTTTGGCCTAGATAAATTAATGAATGTTGATAGAACAGTTGCTAGTTTAGAAGCGGCATTAGATGAAGTGATGTAATCATTTTTATTTAAATGATCAAAAGAAAATGACTACTCTATTTATCGAACATAAACAGAGTAGTTTTTAAGAATTAACTCGTCATAATAAAAGGTCTTATAGAGTAGGTGATTACTAAGGATACCGCTAATCAGTTAGATTCGAATTTAAGCTAACATTCAGTTACAGTCTAAATTACCCTTTGAAAAGTATTATTTCAGTTAGCTACAATTTATAAAAATAGACAAAGCAGCTGTAAATAAAATTAAAACAATGAAAAAACTGTCTGTATTAATATCAGCATTATTATTATTTTCCTCTGCTTTTACTTTAAATGCAGCGCAAGATTCTACTGTAATTGATCTTAATGTAACTTTTGTAGATTACGTTAATTTCATAGGTTCTGCTGTGGGTGCATCAAAATATTATACTATTGATGAAATTAAACCAGTTGGAACGAATAGACGTGGTCCAAGTGTTTCTTTGGGTAGATTAGGGATAGAATCAAATAGCGTGGGAGACTGTGATGTAGAGTTTTCAACAAAAAATAATTTTAGATTGCGCCATACAGTTTCAAATCGAAGATTGACTAATTATCGTTTAAGGTGGAAAGGTAAAAATATTACCCGTAGGCGAAACAAACAGATGACGTTGCCATGTAATACCAATGCACAAAGAATTCAATTTCAGGCAACTGGAAATTTCAGAAATAACCCTCAGGCAGGTTTATATCAAGATATCGTGACGATAACTGTAACAACTCAATAGATATATTCTTCTGTTGTAGAATATAAAAGTAGTCAAATTATTTAAACAAAGACACCCCCTCACTTTTAGCCTATTTGTTACAAACAATCTGCAAAAGTTGGGGGGGCTTTGTATTAACTTCTATATTTGCTTGACAGTAATATCATTCACTATGAATTACATATTACTATAAAGAGGTCCGCCACTCTCTGGAGTCGTCCAAACAATATTCTGGGTCGGATCTTTAATATCACAAGTCTTGCAATGTACGCAGTTTTGAGAATTGATTTGCATCGATGGAGCGCCAGCATCGTCTTCAACAATCTCGTATACCGCGGCAGGGCAATAACGTGACTCTGGCGAATCATATAGAGCTAGATTAGTATCAATAGCAACTGCTGGATTCTTTAGTTTTAAATGAATTGGTTGATGTTCATTGTGGTTAGTATTTGATAAATAGACCGAAGATAAGCGATCAAAAGTTAGCTTTCCATCAGGGCTAGGATAAACAATCTCTTGAACACTGTCTTTTTTCTTTAGCTGTAAATGATCAGCATGATGCGTCATGGTCCAAGGCTCTTTGCCTCGAGTAATGTAAGCAGTCAGACCTGCATTTGCTAAACCAAATAGTAAACCTTTGCTAAATGCTGGACGGATATTTCTGACTTTATTCAGTTCATCAAATATCCAAGAATCACGGAAAGCTTTGTCATAAGACACATTATTTAAAGCACTTTCATCTTCAGAAGTTACTGCAGCAAAGGCTGCTTCTGCAGCTAACATGCCACTCTTCATTGCGGTATGAATGCCTTTTATTTTGGCTACATTTAGAAAGCCAGCCGCACAGCCAACTAATAAACCACCTGGGAAATCGAGTTTAGGTAAAGACTGCAAACCACCTTCATTAAGTGCGCGAGCGCCATAACTAACGCGCTTTCCACCTTCAAAAATTCCACGAATATCAGGATGTGTTTTAAAGCGTTGAAACTCTTCAAATGGACTTAGATATGGGTTTGAATAATCTAAACCAACAACAAAGCCAACAGCTACAAGGTTGTTATCCATGTGATATAAGAACGAACCACCATAAGTATCACTTTTTAAAGGCCAACCAATCGAATGAACTGTTTTACCTTCAGCATGTTGTTCAGGTGAGACTTCCCATATTTCTTTAATGCCCAATCCATATGTTTGTGGCGCAGAATCTTTGGATAAGTCGTATTTATCAATCAGCACACGACTAACAGAACCACGGCAGCCTTCTGCAACTATCGTTAGCTTTGCATGTAATTCCATACCAGGATCATATTCAGGGCCATGAGAGCCGTCTTTCATCACACCAGTTTCACCAGTAGCCACACCAATGACTTTATCGTTCTCATCAGCCAATACTTCAGCAGCTGCAAAACCCGCATAGATCTCTATACCCATAGCTTCAGCTTGTTCACCTAACCAGCGCGTTAAACGCGCGAGGCTTACAATATGGTTTTTCTCACCATGGTTATCCATTGTTGGCGGAGTAGGTAGACGTACAGATTTTTTTTCAGTGAGATATAAAAATTGATCTTCAGTCACTTGTGTTTTTATAGGCGCGCCTTTATCTTTCCAATCAGGAATCAGTTCATCAAGTGCGCGAGATTCTAAAACGGCGCCCGCCAAAGAATGAGCGCCAACTTCAGCCGCTTTTTCCAATACGGTAATGGCTATCTCTTTGTTATTTTCTTGGGCTAATTGGGCTAAACGAATTGCGGTAGATAAACCCGCCGGGCCTGCACCAATAATAACAACATCAACATCTATGGAATCTCTTTCACTCATGGCGATCTCTCTGTAAAAACGGGTCGTATAAATAGATTAATAATGGAATTATATCACTATAACTAAAATAGTTAATATGAAAATATATCCACATGTTTACATTATTATGAAAATTATATGATTTTTTATTTCATGTGAATAGCGTAAATGCGACTTACTTAGTGTCACTATTACAGAATACTAATAGGAATTTATTATTGGCTATACTCCATTCCAATACTCGCGGCTAAATTCATTAACATATGCATTGCAACTGGAACATACAGTGATTTAGTCTTGATTTTAGCAATGCAAAGAACAATACCAATAAAGAAGATACTTATAATTTCAAACCAACCATATTGCATGTGAATAACAGCCCAAGCAGCAGATGTTAAAACGATTGCCCCAGTGACTCCTAGTCTAGATCGCGATAGGCCTTCGAGTAAGAACCCACGAAATAGAAATTCTTCAAAAAATGGGGCGGCTACAGATACAGCAATCCATAACAAGGGCAGGTTTTGAGTATTCGCATAGACCTTTATCATGAATTCAGGCACGGGTCTTTGTAGTAAATAATTCACAGACTCCATTGCCACCATGATTAAGATCATTAAACCAAGAAACATTAGCAATGTTTTTATATCGGGTAAGGCTAAGTCTAAGTATTGATCAATAGTGAGTGGTTTACGCATTGATGCAAACCATAAAATCAAGACAACACCAATGATTGCCGCGGGAATTTCAGCTACGGCGATAGCATCACCATTAAACATATATTGGTTTAATAATTGCTCAGCACTATTAGTTGAGTCATGATCTCCAATAGCTGAAAGTACTTGAGGGTCAACGCTGTATATATAAGCAAATAAGCCGATTGCTTGGGCTACTGAGAATACCAAAAACACCAATATGCCTAGAACGACAGTCGCCCAAAAGCCCCAATATGGGTCTGTTTGATTTGTTGCAATAGACGAACTTGAGTTATCCATATTAATCTAGACTTGTTAAGGTTTTAACTGCGTGTTTGGATATCTGTTTCAGTTTCTGTTTTAACTAAAGAAGTGTTGCTCAACACATCTTGTAATGAGGCGCGCTTCTTATTGAGCAAAGCCCAAATCAAGCCTAAGCCTACTATTGCCGTTACATATCGAATCAAAGCTTGAGGCCAACTTACTAATTGTCCTTTATTATTTACGAGTTTTATTTTCCATATTTTCATGCTTGGTGTTTGGCCGTTCTTTCGCCAATAATAAGCTAAATAGAAAAAGCCTGGCACAAACCAAAAAGGTTTTAATATTTTATTTAAAATATGATCAGTTGGTAATGTTTCATCACCAAAAAGAAATATCTCAATAGTAAAAATGATGAGAGTCGTAATAAAAAGGATAATTAAACCATCATAAACCATAGCTAATAATCGCATACGAAGTTTAGCTGGTTCAGTAGGTGTATTTAATTCTGTCAAAGCGTCGATTTTAATCGATGATTCGGATTTAGTAGATGACATTAGCTAATCGTCATCTTTAAGAAATTACGAAGCATGTCATGACCATGATCAGTCAAAATCGATTCTGGATGAAACTGTACGCCTTCAATAGCCATATCTTTGTGTCGAACACCCATAATTTCATCAATTTCACCATCTTCAGTTTCCGTCCACGCCGTGATTTCTAAACAATCAGGTAGAGTCGCTTGGTCAATCACCAAAGAGTGATAACGAGTCGCAGTAAACGGTGATGGTAAACCAGCAAAGATGCCTTCATTGATATGTTTTACCGGTGATGTTTTACCGTGCATAATTTTTTTCGCGCGAATCACATCCCCACCAAAAGATTGGCCGATAGACTGATGGCCAAGACATACGCCAAAGATTGGAATTTTGCCTTT
>CALISP010000102.1 GCA_938041705.1 uncultured Cocleimonas sp.
CAAAATGAGAAGTCTTATTCGAAGACATTGAACTCAACAACAGCATCTCATCTGCTTTAACTTTTAGCGCAGATGCATTGATCGATATTAGTAATAAAGTGAAAGCTAATAAAGCCTTAGATAGAAATTTCATACAACCCCCGTATTTGTATCATTAGAAATTTTATATTTAATTTTGTCCAACCATATTAAACGTAAAAAAAGACAATGTAGATGCAAGAAAATTAACAATTGTACTAGCTAAAAAAGACCCCAACCTACTTTCATAAGTTTTCATTTAGATAGACATTCGAATACAAGCCTTTTATTCTTTGCGAGCTTCATCCCTTCTATGGCTCGTATCAACAATACACTAGCCTTAACCTATGGAAACCTACTATGACTATTAACAATCGCGCTGCTGAGATGGCCGCAAGTGAATTGACCGAAAAGCCTTTAGCGCAACCGACTGCCGAGCCATTGTCTGGTGACATTACGGTTCGTGGACAGGTATTTTTTCAAGATGAAGATCGCAAAATTACATCAGGTACTTGGGAATGTGAACCTGGACAATCTCGTTGGGAATTTTTAACTCGTGGTGAAGTCATCCACGTTCTTGCAGGACGAATGACAGTACAAGAAGATGGCGAAGAGGCCGTTGAGTTAAGCGCTGGTTCCGACGCGGTATTTCCTGTCGGTTGGTGTGGTGTTTGGACAGTGCATGAGACACTTCGTAAGGTTTTTGTTATCTACGGAGCCTAATTTTAAAGAGTCATTGCGCTTTTTCATAAACAAATAAGCCAGACCTCTCTCTGACTTATTTGTTTTATATTGTCGATACACGTTTTACTTTTCAATGTTCTTTTTATCAATCCAGCTGAGTAATTCCGACCATTGTTCATGGTCTTTTACATTTCGGCTTTTGTTTAGTTCATGTATTCCTAATCCGTTCTCATTGGCAAACACGTAATTTTGCGCATCAGCAAGACTTGCCACAAAAGGAATGCCTAATCGATCTAAGAATTTACGCAATTTTCTATAAGACACGGTATTCGACTTCACTCTATTTGCCACCACCCCAATGTCACTAAATTTTAAACCTATTTCTTTTGCGCCACCTTGGATTAATAAGGTTTCAATAAAATGTGCACAGGCATGAATATCAATAGGGGATGGCAGAACAGGTAGTATCAACGTATCCGTATCTTCTAATAATCTCCGAAGCTTAATGGTATCTAAACCAATACCTGCAGGGGAATCAACTATACTTACTTGAGTACCTATAGGAGGTTGGAATTCTTCACAATTTTGAGAGTTAATAGCTTTGTGATTGGCATTAATACCATGAATTATTGGACTATTTTTATCACGACGATTTAGCCAGTTTAAACTCGACCCTTGAGGATCATGATCAGTCAAACAGGTAGCATTGCCTTGATGAGCATAATATGCCGCTAAATTAGTCGCTATCGTGGTTTTACCACAACCCCCTTTGGAGTTCATTACTGTGATTTTATGCATCTGCTGTAGGGGCTCATAAAGTTTTACTAAGTAATTTTATTAAAAGAGAAGATAGCGATAAAGCCAAATATTAAAAATCTACTCTTTAATATAAAGAATGAGTAAGTGTAGTTTGTAATTGGCTGAATACAATGTCAGATTTTAAGCAATTTTTTAAGCAACAAACAGACACCCCCCTACTTTTAGGATAAGTGTGGGTGTTTTTTATTATTTAATTGTTATAAGTATCTCTCATATTTATTCTTCAAATAAACAAATATAAATGCAATCAAACTACCCCACTCATTCGTCTTTTAATATAACACCAACTTTAACGATTGAAGGGAATACGAATTTAGTAGTAATGCTTAGAAGGAAAAATGACTAGTAGCTAATTAGAGGCGATAGTCTTTTTTGTGCTCCTTAAATGCAATTATGCTTAAGTGAGATTCGTTTGAAAGCCTTGGTACGTTTATTTTGAAACTGCTAAGAATAAAATTCAGGAAAAATAACTATGCAAGATACACCATTTCAAACGCGCAGAACATTAATCAAAGCAGGCATTATTTCTGGGACTGTTCTTACTGGTTTTGTCGCACCCTTTTCAGTATTTTCAAAAGGTCACAGTAAAGGGATACAGGGATATATTGCCCCAGAACTTGAAGTTCCCTATTGGATTGACGGAAAGGGTAAAGAGCAAGCTGCTTTTACTCTTGCTGCAAACAAAGGCAAATGGATTTACCTAAAATGTTTTCAACACTGGTGTCCTGGTTGTCATGCTACTGGCTTTCCTGGGCTGGTAAAATTAGTTAAAGCTTTCCCGAATCATGATCAGTTAGCAGTTGCCGCCATACAAACAACCTTCGAAGGATTTACAACCAATGACCAAGATGCGTTGAGAAAAAACCAGTTACGTTACGACTTAGATATTCCCTTTGGTCATGATTCTGGCAAAGATTCGGCGGCGCACGGCAGTAGAGAACGCTTCCCGAATACTATGGTTACCTATCAAACAGGAGGAACTCCCTGGATAATTCTCATCAATCCAGAAGGTCATGTTGTATTCAATGACTTCCGTGTTGATTCAGAAAAACTCATTAAATATCTAACTGAGCAATTCGCTTAATTCATTTACTCAAAGGAAAATCATGTCTGTAAAAGGTAAA
>CALISP010000103.1 GCA_938041705.1 uncultured Cocleimonas sp.
CTGACGTCACTTATCGCAAACTGGATTCGCGTTGGCTATTGCCAAGGCAACTTCAACAGTGATAATTGTGCAGCCGGTGGTTTCACACTTGATTACGGCCCTTATGGATTTTGCGAACTGTTTGATCCACGTTTTCAACCCTGGACGGGCGGTGGAGAGCATTATTCCTTTTTGAATCAACCCGTGGCAGCGGAAAAGAACTTTGGGAGTTTTTGTTCGGCTTTAAAGCCTTTACTGACTTCTAATCCAGAGGCTTTGCAACAACTCGAAGAAATTGAAGATGGTTTTGCCATCGAGATGCAAACCGAAATGCAAAAGATGTGGACTGCCAAACTTGGGCTTGGAACATTTGACTCAGCGTTATTTCAAGAGTTATTTATACTCATGATACAAACGTCTGTCGATTACACAATTTTCTTCCGCGAACTTTCAGCGATACCTGACAACATTGATCCACTCAAAAAGAGTTTCTATTCAGATTCGAACGAGATGGACGAGCGTTGGTTTGCGTGGCTTACAAAGTGGAAAGTGGCACTGGCTTCATCTACACAGTCATATGAGAAACTTTCCAAACAGATGAAACACGTTAATCCAAAATACATGTTGCGAGAGTGGTTAGTCGTTCCTGCTTATAAAGATGCTGCAGCTGGAGACTACGATTTAATTCGTGAGCTACAGGAAGTCATGACGCAGCCTTACGCAGAACAGTCGAAAGAGGTTGAGGAGAAATACAATAGGCTGAAACCCTCACAGTTCTTTAATGCTGGTGGGACGTCGCATTATAGTTGCTCGTCATAGTTTTTCCTCGTAGCTGCTTGCGATGATATTTAAAGCTGTTAAAAAAACTGATCTATTAGATCCAGACAGTCAGCCAGCCGGAGCGTAACGTAGACAGCGTTAGAACATAGTGTCGACGACCCGAGGGCGAGTTCTATGAAGTAATAAGCGTGAGGTATATTAATCGGTGTATATATTTTCAATTAACTAAGGTTTAACGCTTAATAAAAAGCCTGATGTTGTAATCAGGCCTTTTTTATCTGACTCTTAACTATGATTACTTAAGGTTTTATATACATATAACCTTGTTGTTGTAATTTTGCTAACTCAGCTACACCACTTGGTACAACATCTGCCTTATCCACATTATAAAGATCGTTTTCTAAATTAACCTTTCTGCCTCTGACGGTATTAGCACAAACATTGAATGCAACACCTTGTCCTTTTAGGTTGTCAATATTAGCGGTCATCTTATCTGTCGCGTTGGCGTGTTTAAATTTAGGAAGATTACCTAGTGAATCAGGTTCTACTAGTAAAGCTAAACCATTTCCATGTAATACAACTTTCAAATCTAAATTTTCAGCACCCACTGCGTTTATGTGGTTTTGAATATTGCGTAAAGCACCGGCTTGCTTCTTTGGATTATCGTAATTGATATGGTAAACAACTTTTTGTTTGCCATAACCATTATCGGCTGCAGTGACTGGCGTAAAAGCAAACATTGTTAATAATAGAAGAGTAGAAATACTCGAGATAATTTTATTCATTTGAGACTCCTTGATTGAGAACTGTTAAGGGTTACAGTTACTTAATTTAAATAAATTCCCTTTCTATTAGTATAGAACGCATCCATAAGGCTGCTTTGATTATTTTTTAAAGCAAAACAGTCAGCCGAAAATTAGCGAAGACAACGAAAGAACATCGAGAACTCGATCCGAAAGGAGAGTGCATCGCATGAGCCTTGTATAAATTCTATTTAAGTTTTTAAATAACAAAAACGTAATATCATATGAAATTGCTTGATGTTGTGCCCTAGTAACTCAGGTGTGTAAGGTGAATTTACTCAGGAAACGACGTGGAAGGCGAAGCAGTATTCTGAATCCCATTTAATTGGAACTGGATGAATAATTGAATAATGAAGGTGTCTTTCATATTAATGAGTAAAAGGGCCAGAAGGATTTAATCAATCGAGTCTGACCCTTTTAATTTTTTTGCTGGTTTTATTCTCCAGTGTAGTTGGTAGCTAAATAACGGCCACCGATACTAAAAAACATATACAAGGTTTGCTTTGAAGCCTCACTTATTTTGTCGTTTTTATATTTAACTACCCATTCAGGATCATGGCTAAATGTTTTTTGTTCGATACTGTTTATTTTTACTTCTTTCCAGCTAGGATCAATTTTCCCTGTATCTATCAATCGTTTGATATTTTCTGATGCCAAACTAGTGACTTCTTCAGTCGTTATAGCTTTTTCTTTGGCATGACTATGACCCGTTCCAGCGATTGCTGGTGTAATGCCCATAAAAGATAAGAGTAGAAATGTGGTTACTAATTTTTTCATAATGTTTTTCATGAAATTCTCCAAATGTTAGTCAATTGATTCACGTTGTTTTTCTGATTTGTCGTGTGGCTTTTCATCATGTGAGTGACCATGATGATCACAAGCCGTTAGTGTCATGATAAATATGCTAAGTAATAATATTCTCATAGGTGTATTTTCCTTTAATCTATGCTTATTCGTTTTGGTTTAACAGGCGTATCTGTATCTGCTGGTGTTGTTTGGATATCTTCTAATCCTGAATCTAAGCGTTGATAATTGCCCTTTACCTTCAAAGTAATATTCACAAGATGTGAATTGTTATTCTTCCAGTACCAGCCGTGGGTTCCTTCAAACGTTGTTACAATAGTGCCAGTTGACTGAGAACGTGTGTCTTTTTCAAAGCTCTCAAAATATCCCGTTGTATCGCCTTTAGGTTCGCCATGAAAATCATAAAACAACTCACCTTTGTCGCTTTCCCATGCATATTGAAATGACTCTTCTTTAGCGACTATCAATTTATATTCTATTTCATCACGGGCTGGAATACTTACAGTGATTATATCCTTCCAATCCGATTGTTTAGTGCTAGTTTCTTTTGTAACAGTGTTTTTCTCAACCACTTGAGTGCTTGTGGTTACGGCATATTCTTCACTATTAGCAGTATGTTCATAACCATGCATCTGCATTAGGAATAGATATGCGCCTGCACAAATTAAAAATACATTTGCTACTTTACTGAAACTGCCAAAAGCGGGGCTTTTTCTAAAGGCTGAAATCAGAATTAACATAACAGCTAGTGCACTTGTTTGCCCGAGCTCAATACCAATATTGAATGAAATTATATTCATCAATAAGCTATCTTCGCTGAGTGGGAGTTGTTGAAGCCTTGTCGATAAGCCTAAGCCGTGAATTAAGCCCAGACCAAATATCATCGCTAACATGTTGGGTGCTTT
>CALISP010000104.1 GCA_938041705.1 uncultured Cocleimonas sp.
GTTGCGTAAACCTCTCTAAAGTCTACAGTATGAACCAAATCTCCGTCATGAAGTTTATTTGGAGTTAGGCTCGGTTGCTTACCATATAAACCACCGCGAACTCTACCTCCAATCGCTAAATGAGGCGCTGCAGAACCATGATCTGTACCACCACTATTGTTTTCAGCTACACGTCGACCAAACTCTGAATATGTCACGACCATGACATTATTCCACAAACCTGCTTTTTTCATTGCTTGTGAAAATGCGTGTAAACCACCGCCAAGATGATTCATTAAATTATTATGTTGATCAACTTGGCTTGCATGAGTATCAAAACCTTCCAGTGACACTTTATAGACTGGAGTATCCATGCCATTAATTATCATTTTAGTTACTGTTTCTAATTTTCTACCAAAAGCACTCGCTGGAAAGCGGATCGGTGAACGCTTGCCATGTTGAATCCGCGACAACTCTTTAGCCGCAATATTTATCTGGTTTTGAACGTTTAACATGTGCGCCATAGAGGAATTAGCGACTCTAAACCCTCTTTTGTTTAAATATTTTGTCTGGCGTAAAAATGTTTTAGGATCATCCATTGCAACTGCAGAGCTATTGGCTCCTGCCATGGGACCAAGATTACTATCGCCTAACACAATACCATTCACCGCATTTTGTCTAGCAGGAACTACACGAGACAACCAACCTTCTGTAGTTTCGTGACGAGTAGAAGCTGTTTCCCAAATATCCATAGAATGAAAATGTGAACGACTAGGATTACTATAGCCAACACCTTGGATCCAAGCCATATTGCCTTCCTTCCATAATGGCAAAAGTTGTTTTAAGTATGGATTCATGGCCATATTATCTTTTAACGGAATACCATTTTTCACTCTTAAGCTTGGTCTTGCACGATGATAATCAGCATCTCTAAACGGGATGAGTGTATTTAACCCATCATTGCCGCCCTTTAACTCAACCATGACTAAAATCTGTTTAGCTGGAGCTGCAGAAAATGCGGTCGGGGCTAACCCAGCTAATGGCAGCAAACTGGTATATTGTAAAAAATCACGTCTATTCATTATTAGTTTTCTTTTATAAAAGCCCTATTTAAGCTGAAATACTGGATCCAAAATTAACGCTCGCACCATACGACGCTTTCCTGGTGTTGTTGGTAAAGGTAAAGCGGGTGCTAACGGAAGTAACCATTCGACAACCTCTGCTCCAGTCGTTCTCGGTAAATATGACTGTACCTTTGCTGATGCTCGACTATGTCTTGTTAATTTGTTTAATAAGGAAGTTCTCACTAAGAGTGTTTGAGTATCAATCCAATGCTTACCACCTTCCCAGCCTTTAACAGTGGGAGGATCAAACAAGTCCTGACCTAAGAGTTGCATAATATGCACAAGTTCCGTGTCGGGTAGTTTTGGGAATGGCAATGCACGCAATGTGCCAACCACTAAATCTACAGGTGACTTTGTTAAGGTCCCTCTATAATTTGGAGCCCAAAATGCTGGGCTGTTGAGTACTTCAGAATATAAGACTCGGATATTGTAGTTTGATTTTCTAAATGCAGCACCCCAGTTTTTTATGTAACGATAATCTGGTGCTTTATCACTGATAAACTCTTTCCAAAACTTTTCAGCTATGTATTCAGCTGCCCTGGGTTTTTCTAAAATTATATCTATAATTTGATCACCAGAGAATCGCCCTGTTCTTCCCATAAAGGTTACAGGGCTATTATCATGTTTCGAAGCATCATAAGCATAAGTACCACGGTTTCGATCAACACCCCAGCCAGTAAATGCAATTGCAGCAGCTTTTATATCTTTTTCGTTATAATGACCACGGCCTAAAGTAAATAATTCTAATAGCTCACGAGCAAAGTTTTCATTAGGACTGCCTTTGATATTTTCAGAGCCATCAAGGTAAACCAACATTGCTGGATCGCGAGCAACTTTATGTAATAAAATTCTGAAGTTCCCTAAGGCATTCTCACGAAGCAACTTATTCTGTGAATATATTAGATTTGGCTGTTCAACTTTCTCAAGTGATGAAGTGAAATGATTATGCCAAAACAAAGTCATATGCTCATTAATAGGCGTATCATTTTGCAGTAAATGGAGCATCCACCAGCGCTTCAAACGAATGCCTTCTTGCTGCATCATTTTACGGGCACGTTTTTTACCAGCACCGTTTTGCATACTCATACGATTAACTAATGCCCAAGGCGTTAGCTTTGGAGCTGGAGGCGTTTTTGGCGCACTCGGGGATAACAGAATATTAATAGCTTCTGCGCGGGTTTTTCCTTCAAGTGCTTTAACACCTCCCCACTGTTGGCCAATAGCCGTCCGCGAAACAAGGTGCCGTGTATCAGAGAAACTCAGCCTTCCCATTCTATATCCCTACTTGTATGTCCCCACAATACGTAAAGTATTGTTTAGTAATTATTATTATTTAAGCCAATATACGCCAAATCACATTAAGAGACTCTGAACAGGAGTTATTACATTCATTGGATGAATGTCAGATTCTGGCGAAAATTGAATATTATACAGTTAGCGACAATAGAATCAAATTATGAAAGTGGATGTAAATCAAGACGGGAGCAACACAGGAGGTGCCGATATAAATAGCAATGAAATTGCTAATTTAGAGGAGTATCTGTTCAACTTTCAAGAAGAATGGAAAGAGACACAAGCCATTCGCTCATCAAAGTGGCGCAAGAATTTTGCATGTAGTTTTATACTAGCAATTTTAGTTTCAATTTCAATCCCTACCTTTTGGTGGGTAGGCCTTATTGTAATTACTTATTTCGCAGGCTCTTTATTTACTTTATTACGACAAAATGCAAAAACAAGTCATCAAATTATTGAACATAAAAAACAACTTCAATTAGTTAAGTTATTAAGAAATTTTGAGTCCTCTCCATTTTCTCAAAAATAATATTTCCATGTAAAAACCACCTAGAAATACAAGTAAATTAAACAGAAAAAATCATAAATTTTTTATATTAAACCGTTTTTATATCCATGCTGGACAGCCGCCGTTCTATTTGTCACATGTAGGCGTCTAAACAAATCATGTAAATGAGCTTTAACTGTATTCGAAGAAATATCTAGTTCACTAGCAATCTGCTTATTCAACAGACCTTGAGAGAGTAAATACAACACTTCTTGCTGGCGTGAAGTCACTCTACAATCATCATTAATATCGGTTTCAGGCGATAACTTCTGCTTAGGTTTTCTTACATACATACTCCCATTCAAAACAGACAAAATTGCATTTAAGGTAGTTTCACGTCTACAGCTCTTAGTAATAAAACCTGAAGCATTATTTTCAATCGCCAAAGCTGCAGCTGCAGATGAATCTGTAGTTGAAATAACCATTACAGGTATATCAATATTTAATTGATTTAATCGTGCAATTAAATCAAAACTATTGATTGTAGCCTTATCATTAATATCCAGAAGAATGAGGTCTGGAGGATGAATACTGGTGATACTCTCATTCGCTGAGAACACGTTTCCAGCATATTCTGTAGCTATACTAGGATCGTGGTCTTTCAATAGTTTGCGAATACCATCCGCAAACAATCGCTGATCGTCAATAATTAATACCTTCATATGCGCTCTCCCTGTCGCTATTCCGCTTTCTAAAT